>PBTQ01000100.1 GCA_002729125.1 Acidimicrobiaceae bacterium
GAGCGCCCGCCCGCCGACCGCCGACCGCCGGTCGACTGGATCGTGTCGGACGAGATCGATCCGCCGGCCGCCCGGGTCGACCGGGTGGCGTTCCTCGCCCGCACCCTCGCCGACGAACTTCATCGCCGACTCGGCCGCGACGGAGTCACCTGTGTGCGGGTCGGCATCGAGGCCGAGACCGAACACGGCGAGCAGCTGCTCCGCTTCTGGCGCCACGAGGGGACGCTGTCCGATGCCGCCGTCGCCGATCGGGTGCGATGGCAGCTCGACGGCTGGCTCAACGGGTCGGCCGCCAATCGTCCGAGCGGTGGCATCACCCGGTTGGCGTTGATCCCCGACGAACTCATCGCCGCCAAGGGTCGCCAGCTTGGGTTCTGGGGCGGTGAGACCGAGGTCGACCAACGGGCGATACGGGTCGCCGCCCGGTTGCAGGGCCAGCTTGGCGCCGATGCCGTTCTCGTTCCTGAACGCGAAGGCGGCCGTCACCCTGGCTCGCAGCTCCGACTGGTACCGGCCGCCACGGTCGAACTGACGGGTCGGTCACTCGAACCTGAACCTGACACCGCACCGTGGCCCGGCGTGCTTCCGGCGCCATCACCCACCAGAGTCCTGGCCGAGCCGATCCCGATCGAGGTGCTCGACGAGTGCAACCGCGCCGTCGTCGTCACCGGGCGCGGGTTGCTGTCGGCGTCGCCATTCGTGCTCGCCACTCGTGGCAAACAGATCGAGGTGCGGCACTGGGCTGGGCCGTGGCCGGTCGACGAACGCTGGTGGGATCCCGAGGCTCACACCCGCCAGGCTCGCCTCCAGGTAGTCACCGTCGACGGTCGGGCTCATCTCATCGCCCTCGCCGCCGGGGCGTGGGTGATCACTGCCCAGTGGGATTAGCCAGTCGCCTCGGTCTGCTCGGCGAGAACTTCCTGGGTGGAGTCGGAGCGAGCCGTGATGACGGAGATCGTCTCGATCAATCCGACAGCCTGATCACTATCGGTCATGATGGGCGTATGCAGCGTGAACGCGGAACCTCGTGACCGCCATGACCGAACGTGACCGGTGCGAGCGGTGGTTCGTCCGACGCGGCCTCCCTCACCTGATCGACGATTACACCGCCACCGACGACATCTTCACTCGCATGGCACCGTTCCTTGCTGGTGTTATCTTCCTCGAGTTCTTTCTCGCCTTCGGTGATCGGTGGACGGGCTGGTCTCAGGCCGTCGCCTTCCTCGGTGGCATCGCTGCGCTCGTCGGTGGTGTCGTGCTCGTGAACCGCATCCGGGGCCGTCGCTCGTTCCAGCTGCCCGATGACATCGGCTTGTGGGAACTCGCCCTCTATGTGTTGTTGCCGATCGTGCCGACGGTCATCGGCTCGCAGGGGAGTGCCGTAGAGAACGTGGTCTCGGTCGTGGCGTTCAACCTCGTGCTATTAGCGTTTGGCTATGTCGTCACGTCATGGGCGCTGATCCCGATGATGCGCTGGTCGTTCGGGCAGGTCCGGCGTCAGGTCACCGATGTCGCCAACCTGGCGATGAAGTCACTGCCAACCTTGCTCATCTTTTCTGCCTTCATCTTCATCAACGCCGAGATGTGGCAGGTCGCGAACGACTTCACCCTGCCGTTGTTCGGCATGGTCATGCTGCTCCTAGTGGGGATCGGCAGCATCTTCATCTTCGTGTCGGTTCGGCGTCTCACCGTCGATCTTGCCCGCTTCTCGGCGTGGGGTGATGTCCGCCCCCGATGTGCGAACACGCCGGTCGAGGAGATCATCCCCGCCGACGATGAGCCGGCCCCGGACACTCCGCCGCTGGTGCGCCGAGCCGAATGGAACGTCAATCTGCTGCTGTTCGTCGCCCAGGGCATCCAGGTTCTGCTGGTGTCGCTCGTGATTACGACGTTCTATGTGGTCTTCGGGTTGTTGACCGTTCGCGAGGAAACGCTGCTGCAGTGGACCACAGTCGGCGAATTGACCTACGAGCGAGATTGGGCTGTCGATATCGCCATCTTCGGCACCGACCTGATCTTCACCCGCCAGTTGTTGCTCGTTGCGCTCTTCATAGGGATGTTCTCGGGCCTGAACTTCGCAGTCCAGGTAATCACTGATGACACCTACCGTGAGGAGTTCATCGCCGACATGACCGCCGAGGTACGCGACGCCCTCGCCGTCCGCGCCGTGTACCACCGTCGCCTGGTCGCAACGACCTGAACGAGGAGACAGTCGAGCCCCTTGTTAGACGAACATGTGTTCGTCTAACGTGCCCGGATGGGTTTCAACAATCCCGACATCTCATGGGGTGAACTCGAACGCCGCCTGTCCGGCCGCCCCCACGACGGGCGCCTCGTCGATCCGCTTGCCGGAGACGGCAGTGACAGCCCGGCCTGGTCGCGCAAACGGGCGCCCTACATCGCCCCCGACACCGGTCGTTGCACAGGGCGGGTGCCCTACGCCGAACTGCACTGCCACTCGAACTTCTCGTTCCTCGACGGGGCGTCACACCCCGAGGAGTTGGCCGAAGAGGCCACCCGGCTCGGTCTGGAAGCCCTTGCCCTCACCGACCACAACGGCTTCTACGGCGTGGTGCGGTTCGCCGAGGCGGCCAGAGCGGTCGATCTGCCCACGATCTTCGGAGCCGAACTCACCCTGGCCGAGCCGGGTCGTGCGCTCGAACGTCCCGGTCCGGCCGATCCTGCCGGGCGCCACCTCGTCATCCTCGCCCGCAATCCCCGCGGCTACGCCCTGCTCGGTCGCGCGATCAGCGAAGGTCAACTGGCAGGGGAGAAGGGGGCGCCCCGGATCCCTTACGAACGACTTGTCGAACTCGGCGGGCAGGGCACCGGCGATCACTGGGCGGTGCTCACTGCTTGCCGCAAGGGCCCGGTGCCGGCCGCGCTGATGACCGACGGGCCGGTGGCTGCCCGGCATGAACTTGCGCGCTTGGTGAGCGACTTTGGGCGGTCCAACGTGTTCGTCGAGCTGTGGGACCACGGCCTGCCGATGGACTCGGTGCGCAACGACGCCATGGCCGAGCTGGCGGTGCAGGTTGGGGTTGACATCATCGCCACCGGTAACGTCCACCACCACTCGGTCGCCCGGAAGCGGCTGGCGTCGGCGATGGCGGCGGTTCGGGCCCGTCGCAGCCTCGACGAGATCGACGGTTGGCTGCCACCCGCCGGTATGCACTTGCGTTCGGGCGAAGAGCAGGCATTCCGGTTCCGGCGCTATCCGGGTGTGGTGCAGCGGGCATACGAGCTCGGGATGGACTGTGCGTTCGACCTCTCCCTGGTCGCTCCGAACCTGCCGCCGTACCCGTGTCCCGACGGCTTCGATGAGATGAGGTACCTCCGTCGGCTGGTTGAGGAGGGCGGTACCCGTCGCTACGGGCCCCGCAGTGCTGAACGGGTCGAGGGGGCCTGGGCGCAACTCGACCGTGAACTCGACCTCATCGACGAACTCGGTTTCCCCGGGTATTTCCTTGTCGTGTGGGACATCGTCGACTTCTGTCGGCGGGCCGACATCCTCTGTCAGGGCCGGGGTTCGGCAGCGAACTCGGCGGTCTGTTTCGCCCTCGGCATCACCAACGCCGACGCGGTGTCGCTCGGGCTGTTGTTCGAGAGGTTTCTGTCGCCCGAGCGTGATGGTCCCCCCGACATCGACATCGACATCGAGTCCGACCGTCGTGAGGAAGTCATCCAGTACGTCTACGACCGCAACGGCCGTCACCACACCGCCCAAGTCGCCAACGTCATCACCTATCGGTCGAAGTCGGCGATTCGCGACATGGCCAAGGCGCTCGGGTATGCCCAAGGTCAACAAGATGCCTTCTCCACGCAGGTTGACCGGTGGCGCGATGTGTTGTCGGGGGCGATCGAGGACGACGCCGCCATCCCGCTGCCGGTGGTCGAGTTGGCGGCCGAAATCGAACACTTCCCTCGGCATCTCGGTATTCACTCCGGCGGCATGGTCATGTGCGACCGGCCGATGATCGAGGTGTGCCCGGTCGAGTGGGGACGCATGGAAGACCGCAGCGTCCTGCAGTGGGACAAGGACGACTGCGCGGCTGCCGGCCTGGTGAAGTTCGATCTCCTCGGCCTCGGCATGTTGTCGGTGCTGCACTACGCCACCGATCTCATCGCCGAACATCACGGGATTGAGATCGATCTCGCCACTCTGCCGCAGGAGTCGTGCGTCTACGACATGTTGCAGAAGGCCGACTCGATCGGCGTTTTTCAGATCGAGTCCCGAGCCCAGATGGCCACGCTTCCCCGGCTCAAACCCCGCACGTTCTACGACCTCGTCGTCGAGGTGGCCTTGATCCGACCGGGCCCGATCCAGGGCGGCTCGGTGCATCCCTATATCCGCCGTCGAAACGGCCTCGAACCCGTCACTTACCTCCATCCGTTGCTCGAGAACGCGCTGGCCAAGACTCTCGGCGTACCGCTCTTCCAGGAGCAGTTGATGCAGATCGCAATCGACGTCGCGAACTTCACCCCGGCCGACGCCGACATGCTGCGTCAGGCAATGGGTTCCAAGCGCAGCCGCGAGCGCATGGACGATCTCAAGGCCCGGTTCTTCGACGGGATGCGGAACAACGGCATCACCGACGACATCGGCGAGCAGATCTGGCTGAAACTCGCTGCCTTCTCCAATTACGGCTTCCCCGAGAGCCACTCGGTGTCGTTCTCCTATCTCGTCTACGCGTCATCGTGGATCAAGTACCACTATCCGGCAGCGTTCTGTGCCGCACTGTTGAAGGCCCAGCCGATGGGGTTCTGGTCGCCGCACACGCTGGTCGGCGACGCCCGTCGCCACGGGGTGGTGGTGCGTACCCCCGACCTCAACCTGTCGGCCGCCACGGCCACGTTGGAGCCATGTGAGGACAGCACGGGCGAGGTTGCAGTACGGCTGGGGTTCGACTACGTGCGTGGTATCGGGCTCGATCTGGCCGAGGAGGTCGACGCCGCCCGCCCGTTCGCCTCGGTTGAGGATCTCCGCCGTCGTGTGCCGTCGTTGTCGCTCGCTCATCTCGAGGCACTCGCCACCGCCGGAGCGTTCGGGTGCTTCGACATCGACCGTCGCTCGGCGTTGTGGGCAGCCGGGGCGATGTCGCAGACCTCGGCCGACCGTCTTCCGGGCATCGTCACCGGCGTCGAGGCGCCTACGCTGCCGGGCATGTCACCCGAGGAGTTGTCACACGCCGACCTGTGGGCCACCGGCGTCGCCCCCGACGGCCATCCCACAGCGTTCATCCGGAGCGACCTCACCAAGCGGGGTGTGGTCACCGCTACCGACCTGGCCGATGTGGCGTCAGGGGAGCGGGTGCTCGTCGGTGGGGTCGTCACTCATCGTCAGCGGCCAGCCACCGCCCAGGGCACGGCCTTCCTCAACCTCGAGGACGAGACCGGTCTGGTCAACGTGGTTGTCTCCAAGGGCTGTTGGCAGCGCTACAAACAGATCGCCAAGGGGGCACCGGCATTGTTGATCCGAGGTCGGCTCGAGAAAGAGGAGGGCGTGATCAACGTCGTCGCCGACAAGCTCGAACCCCTGCCGATTGGCATTGCGCCGGCGTCACGTGACTTCCGCTGAGCACCAGCGGCTGATCGCCTCGGCCCTCGCCATCACGCGGCGCGACGACATGCTCGCCCGGGCCGGGGTTGTTGATCTACGGTCGGGCCCCCGCCCTTGAGGAGGCCTCGTTGAAGACCCGAATCACCGAGATGCTCGGCATCGAGATCCCGATCGTGCAAGCGCCGATGGGGTGGATCGCACGAAGTCCACTCGCGTCGGCCGTCTCCAATGCCGGTGGACTCGGGATCATCGAGACCTCATCAGGTGATCTCAGCACCATCAAGGGTGAGATCGCTGCGATGCGCACACTCACCGACAAACCGTTCGGTGTGAACCTCGCCCAGATGTTCATTCGCGATTTGCCCGGCATGGTCGACTTCGTCACCCGGAACGAGATCTCCTTCGTGACGACCTCGGCCGGTGACCCGTCGGCACTGGCGCCGCAGTTGAAAGATCTCGGCATCACGGTGTTCCACGTTGTGCCGACCCTACGGGGTGCCGAGAAGGCAATCGCCGCAGGGGTCGACGGCCTGGTTGTCGAAGGTGCGGAAGGCGGAGGGTTCAAGAACGCCGACGGTGCATCGACCCTCGTGCTGGTCCCCGAGATCGCCAAGCGTTTCGACGTACCGATCATCGCTGCGGGCGGCATTGTCGATGGCCCCTCCATGGCGGCAGCCCTGGCCATGGGGGCCGACGGCGTCCAAATGGGTACCCGCATGGTGGCGTCCGCCGAGTCGCCCATCCACGACAACTGGAAACAGTCGATCGTGAGTGGGTCCGAGGCCGACACGGTCATGGTCAACCGCCATCACCGACCGGCGATGCGGGTCTTCGCCTCGAACAAGGCCAAGGCGCTCGAGGCGGCGAACGAGCCGGCAGCCCTCGACATCGACGCCATGATGGGCACCTACTTCGGCGGCGACATGGAGAGCGGCTTCGCGATGAGCGGCCAGGTTCAAGGCCGAATCGATGCCGTCCGTCCGGTCGCCGATGTGCTCCGCGAAGCGTGGCGCGACTGTCAGTCGGTGTTGCGGACACTCGGAGCGGCCGCCGCTGAGGGCTCAATCTCTCCATAGCGCCATCGCGCGAACCGGCTGAGGCGCCGTGCCATAACGCCCAATCGGCGCAGAAACGACCACACTGACGGAGTGTCCCGGACTCGTCGACGCTCGATACCGTGGCTCGTCACCGCAGTCGGAGGCGACGCCATCGCGTACCGCGACGCGTTCGTCGCCCTGTTCGTTGCGGTGATTGCGAGCCTGGTTGCGGGAATCACGCTCGCCACCACGACCGATACGCTTGAGGCACTGCCGGGCCTGCTGCTGCTTGTCCCGGCAGCCCTCGCAGTCAAAGGCAACATCTTCGGCGCGCTCGGTAGTCGCCTCGGTACGTCGATCCAGACCGGTGTGTTCCAACTCTCGCCACGCCTCGACACCGTCGTCGGCCAGAACACGGCCGCAGCGCTGATCCTCAGCCTCGTGGTCTCGGTCGAGCTCGCCCTCCTCGCAAAGGGTGTTGCGATCGTGTTCAACGTGTCGCCGACGATGTCGACCATCGACTTCATCACCGTGAGTGCGGTGGGCGGCGCGATCGCTTCCGTGGTCGTGCTCGGGATCACACTCGTCATGGCGAGCGGTTCGGTTCGCTTCGGGTGGGATCTCGACAACGTCGTGGCGCCGCTCGTGACCGCAACCGGCGATGTCATCACGTTGCCGGCTCTGGTGTGGGCGGCGGCGCTCACCGGCCGTGGCGGCATCAGCGGATCTATCGCTGTGGTCGTGTCGATCGTGTCCATCATCGGTGTCGGGTGGTCGTTGCGTATCGACCACACCATCCTCCGCACCGTCATGCGAGAGTCGCTTCCGATTCTCACCGTCGCCGGCATCCTCGATCTCATCGCCGGCATCACGATCGAGAAGCGGCTTGAGGACTTCGTTGAATTCCCCGTGCTCTTGATCCTGCTCCCCGGTTTCCTCGGCACAGCCGGCGCGCTTGGCGGTGTGCTATCGAGCCGGTTGGCGACGAAAGTTCATCTCGGCCTCGTCCGTCCCGGTGCACTCCCGCGCGGTCAAGCGGGCTCGGATATCGTGATGATCTTCACGCTGTGCATCCCGATTTTCGCGGTCGCTGGGGTCGTTGCCGAGCTCGGCGGGCTCATCACCGGCCAGGCGAGTCCTGGTCTCTGGCAGATGACGGCTGTGGCCGTACTCGGCGGTTTGTTGGCCTCGCTGGCGGTCGTGATCGTCGCGTTTTATTCGACTGTTGTGGCGATCCGGTTCGGTCTCGACCCGGATACCTACGGCATCCCGATGGTGACTTCGTTGCTCGATTTCGTCGGCGCGTTCACCCTGATTCTCGCCCTCGTCGCTGTGGGCGTTGCATGATTGGTACAGGAGACCTCTAATGGATGACAGACCCCGAAATCTCCGGGAGATGCTCGCCGAGGCGAAGGACAGCTCCGAGCTGATGATCGATCTCGCGTACGCGGCGCTCTACTTCGGCGATCCCGATATGGCCGAGGAGGTCGGCGGGCTTGAGGAGACGCTCAGCGAACTGATCCAGGACATGCGGGGCATCTGCATCTTGGCGGTGCGCAACCCTCGTGAAGCCGAGGGCATGTCGTCGGTTCTCCAAGTCATCTCCGCGATCGAACGCATGGCCAACGATGCCGTCGACATTGCCCGGATCGTCACCCACAAGGTCGGTATCCCGGCCGAACTGGTCGCCGACCTGTCCCAGGCCGAGGAGATTTCGCACCGGGTGCTCGTGTCGGAGGGTTCGCACCTCGCTCACCGGCCGCTGTCCGCTCACGAACTGCCCGTGCAGACCGGCATGCGGGTGATGGCGGTGCGTCGAGAGCGACATTGGATCACCGACATCGGAGGCGATCTGATCGTCATGCCCGGTGATGCCTTGTTCCTGCGCGGGTCACCCGACGGTATCACCCGCCTGCGGGAGCTCGCCGCCGCCGACAAATGGACGCCGCCAGTGGTCACCGACGACCCGTTCGTCACCGATCTGGATCGGGCGGTCGACGTACTCGTCGAGATGAAGGACATCTCCGAGGTTGCCGTCGGGCTCGCCTACTCGGCGCTCGTGCTTGGCGATCCGGGTCTGGCCGCCGAGGTGCGCCAGCTCGAGGATCGCCTCGACGAGATGAAGGACCGGCTCGAGCTATGGGTACTGCGGGCCGCCAGCGGCAAGCCCGACCCGTCGCCGCTCCGCGGCTTGCTCCAGCTCGCCCAGGCGGCAGAGGACATCGGCGATCAGGCCCAAGCGATGGTCTGGCTCATCGAGCAGGACGAGGACGTCCATCCGATCCTCGGGCTCGCGCTGGGCGATTCCGACGAAGTGGTGGTGCAGGTACCGGTTGGCGCGGACAGTGAGGCCGACGGTCGGACACTCGCTGAACTCCAACTCAATATCGAACCTGGTTTCAACGTGCTCGCTATTCGTCGCGGTGGTGGGTACCGGTACCGTCCGGGCGGCCGGGTGCGGCTGCTGGCCGGCGACGAGGTCATCGCAAGTGGCCCCGATGAAGGCCGCGAATTCCTGACCCGTCGCTTCGGTTGGGTGCTCGTCGACCCCGATGGTGACGGTGAGATGGAGCTCGAACCGGTAGCCCCTCGAGGCTGAGTATCGTCCTCTGCATGATCGAGCCGCTCTGTATCCTGACCGTGCACGCTCATCCCGACGACGAGGCGTCGAAGGGAGCCGGCACCATAGCGAAATACCAGGCCGATGGGGTTCGTACGGTGCTGGTTTGCTGCACCGGGGGTGAGGAGGGCGACATTCTCAACCCGGCGCTGGACCGCCCGGAGGTCATTGACAACCTTCAACAGGTCCGCCGCGAGGAACTCGACCGAGCTGCCGCGATCATCGGCTACGACGTCGTTCACATGCTCGGCTATCGAGATTCCGGCATGCCGGAGAGCGACGCCAACTTCCACCCTGACTGCTTCGCGGTCGCCCCACACGACGAGGCGGTGGATCGCCTGGTCGCAATCCTTCGAACAGAACATCCCCAGGTGGTTGTCACCTATCCGGAGGATCAGGGCAACTATCAGCACCCCGATCATCTGCGGGTGTGGGACATCACCCTCCCTGCGGTCGAACGGGCTTGTGACGCCAGCTACCGCCCTGAACTCGGCGCAGCCTGGTCCGTCTCGAAGATCTATTACACGATGTGGTCCCGGGCCCGGATCCTTGCCCGCCATCAGGCCTTTCTTGATCTCGGGCTCGAGTCGCCCTACGACGATGGCTGGTTCGAACGTCCCGACAAGGACGACCAGATCACGACCAAGATCCCGATCGATGGGTTCACCCACGTCCGACGTGATGGGCTGCTCGCTCACGCGACCCAGATCGACCCGGCATCGGCGTTCTGGTTCGGGCTCCCGGAGGAGGTCGATCAGCAGATCTACCTGTTCGACGACTATCTCCTGGCAGCCGGCCCCGAGGACACCGTCACACCCGAAGATGACCTGTTCGCAGGTCTGCGTCCGACGTCCGTGCAAACATGAGCGCCATGCTCTCGCCCGAATGGTTCGAGGCGGCCGCTCCCGTGCTCGCTGCGCTGCCGCCTGCTGGTGACACCTCGGCGACCGTGCAGTACGCCGTGTCGTCGTCTCCCGTTGGCAAGGTCACCTTCCACGCCGTCATCGAGGGTGGGGTGGTCACCGAGTTCGCCGTCGGTAAGGGCACCGACCCCGATGTCGTGGTCTCCTGCAACTACGACGCCTTCACCGGCGTGCTCGACGGCACCACGACCGCTGACGCTGCGTTCATGGGCGGGTCGTTCAAGGTCGAAGGCGACCACAAAGTCTGGCTGATCAACTTGCGCGGCCTGCGGGCAGCGGCATTCGGGGCGCTGGCGGCGCTCGACTGATTCAGCGCGCAGCGCGCTGTGCGTCGCGGAGTGCGCGATATCCGATCAAGATCACCCCGAGACCTTCGAGGCGACCATGCAGTTCGCGCTCGGTCAGGACAGCGAGGTCGTCGAAGCGGCCTGCTGCGGCCGGGTCAATTGCTCTAATCTCCTCCGCTGCAAGCGCTGGCGCAAAGGCGACTTCGGTAATGCCCGGGGCGAGCTCGGCCAGCGCGGCCTCGAGATGGGCCCGAGTGCCGCCCCGAACGAGCTGGAAGTGATCCGGCATCGACACGCCCTCTTCGGCGGTGAGGCGACGGAATGGAAAGCCGGCGGCGGTTTCGGCGTCGCCAGACTCGAGTCGGATCGGGAGTTCGACCTCGACGGCGATATCGAGCAAGACGTCGAAGAACTCGGGCCGTTGCTGCATCGCCGAGAGGTGGGTGGTGAGGTGGGTTGGTTCGACCCCCCAACTGATCGCCCGCTCGACCTGGGCTCGGCATTCGCGGCGGACCTCATCTATGTCGGCGTGGTCCCAGAGATCCTCGGGGGTGCGGGGGAACCCGCCGTCGCCATCGAGAAGGCTCGGAGCGTGGGTGAGCGGTGCCCAACGGAAGGTATCGAGCTCGGCGTTGAGGGTTAGATGGATTCCCACGTCGAGGTCGTCGGCATTGGTCAGATGATCGGCAGCGTGGCGAGCCCATGCCCCGGGCATCATCAGCGTCGCTGTCGTCGCACAGCCGTCGCGGAGGGCACTGAGGCCCGCCGCTGTCGCCGCGTGCGTCGACCCCATGAGGTCGGCGGACAGGATCAGGAGCCGGTCGTCGTCGCTGTAGCCGAGCGCCCGTGCGAGTGAGGTCACGCTTCGACGTTAACCGAGGGGCACATCAGGGCCACTGCACACGCCCCACAGGCCGATACCGGCCCGGAAGGCATCATTCTCAGCGTCCTCGAAGAGCCTGCGGTAAAAGCTGTTGGGTTCGCAGATCATCACGCCGGCGTAGCTCCGCTCGAGCAGATCGAGGTAGACGAATAGCTGGTCGGAGCTGCGAACGACGTAGGCGAGAAGTCGGTCATATTGATCTCGGCTCTCGATGTCGTGAACCCGGGTGACCTCGGTTCCTTTCGGCAGGAGCGCCGCAAGGTACGTGGTGGATTCCCTGCCGTAGCACTGCTCGGGACGGTTCACGGCCACGGACTCGGGCGTGTCGATCCCGAGGAGACGCACCCGCTCGCGGTTGCCGTCGATATCGACCACGATTGTGTCGCCGTCGACCACTCGCTCGACGATTGCGTTCGGCTCTCCATGTTCGCGGTCGGGAACGGTGGCGACGGAAGCGACACTGACCGTGCAGGCGGCAGCGAGCAACGACAACACAGCCACGGCCAGAAGACGACGCACAACGCCAGTGCGGGGGCTTGGGCTCTGAAGGGCTACGTCAGGCAGCGTCGGCGAGCGGGAGGGTGGGCTGCTCGGCAGGCGGAGCGGCCAGTTCGGTGAGCTCGGGAGTGGCTTCGGCAGCTGCTTCGGCCCGCTTGGCCTCGATGGAACGAAGGACGGCACGAGCGTTGGCGACGCCCTGCAGCCCCTGAGCCCGAGTGGCCTGATCCAGACGCCAAGCGGGGCGGGAATCGATGAGGAGGAGCTGGTTGGTCATGGGTCCATCTTGCCGAGGGGGTGTGACACTGTCGGTCGTGAGGTGTCAGGATGCGCCTCATGCAGCGCTTCGGCATGACCGTTCCCTTCGATGGACAGCAGCTCCACGAGCAGCGAGACCGTTTCAAACGGCTCGAACGGCTGGGCTACACCGACCTCTGGACCGCTGAGGCCATGGGCGCCGATGGCCTCACCCCGCTCACGCTTGGCGCCGTCTGGACCCCGTCAATGCGGCTCGGTACGGCGATCCTCCCGGCGTACACGCGTGGGCCGGCCCTACTCGCCCAATCGGTCGCCGGATTGGCATCGGCGGCACCCGGGCGTTTCGTGCTCGGCATCGGCTCGTCCTCCAACGTCATCGTGGAGCGTTGGAACGGAATCCCGTTCGAGAAGCCGTTCCAGCAGACCCGCGACATGGTCCGTTTCCTCAAGGCCGCGCTCGGCGGCGAGAAGGTCACCGAGACCTACGACACCTTCGACATCAAGGGCTTCCGACTCGGCCTCGTGCCCGAGCAGCCCGTACCGATTCTCGTGGCGGCGCTTCGCGAGGGGATGTTACGCATGGCCGGACGAGAAAGTGACGGCGCCATCATCAACTGGCTGTCGGCCGACAACGCCGCCACCGTGTCGAACATCGTCCGGGAGGAAAATCCCGATGCCGAGATCGTCGCTCGGCTGTTCGTCGCCCCGACGTCGGATACCGAGTCGGCCCGGTCGATGGGCAAGTTCGCTGCAGCCGCCTACCTGAACGTTCCGGTGTACCGGGCCTTCCACGAGTGGATGGGTCGCGGCGACGATCTCGGTGAGCACTGGGAGCAGTGGGCGGCGGGTGATCGTCAGGGTGCGCTCGAGAAGATCCCTGATCATGTGGTCGACGAGTTGATCATCCACGGCAGCTACGACGAGTGCCGAGCCCACATCCAGCGCTATGTCGACAACGGGGTGACCACGCCTGCGTTGGCGCTGTTGCCGTTCCCCGGCGTCGACATCGACGAGGCCATCGAGGGGCTTGCCCCGAGGGTGTGAGACGAGGGGCTTGCCCCGAGGGTCACTGCCGGTCGGTGGCGGCGTGGCGAAGGTGGTCAGTGAGATTGCCGAGGGAGCTGTGGGCATTGAGCCCGCTGGTCGATGGCATCACATAGACGGGGGAGCCACCCAGGTCGGACTCCTGCCAGCCCGGCGTCGCCGTTCGGTCGGCTGCGGCTCGCCAGCCGGCGAGCCCGACGAAACAGACCACCTCGGGATGCAGCCACGCACACAGTTGCTCGACCCGTGCGAGACCGGCCCGGTACTCGTCGGTGGTGAGTTCGTCGGCTCGGGGTGTGGCCCGCTTCACGAGGTCGGTCATGCCCACGCCGTGGTGGGCAAGGGCATCTCGAGGTTCGCGGTTGACGGTGGCGATGCCGGCGGCGAGCGCGGCCGGCCAAAAACGGTTGCCGGGGCGTCCGAACCCGACGAGCGTCTCAGCGGAGTACACGCTGGGGTTCAGGCCACAGATGAGCAAGCGCATCCCAGGGCCGATGATGTCGGGCAGGGTGAGGGCCCGGCGAGCGGTGATGCCGATGACATCGACCTGGTCATCTGCTCGGATCGTGAGCGCTTCGATGTCGAAGCCCGCACCCTCGACCACAGTGCGGAGGAGGTCGGGCCGCCAGCCGGTGAAGCGGCGACCGCCCATCGGGTCCGTTTCGAGCGGGGTGAGATCCTGATCGCCGGCGAAGAACTGGAGTTCGATCGGACCGCCGACCTTGACGACTCGGTGAAGTTCGGCGAGGGCCATCGGTAGGTGAGGTCGGTCGATGTGAACATAGACCTTGGTGCCGAGCGCACCGGCGATCGATTCGGTGGCGAACGGAAGACCAGCAGCGGCGGCCTGTACGGGAACAGCGCCAGGGGCGTGGTCGGGGAGCAGTTCGAGCATCTCGACGACTGGGTCGAGTCCGATCACGGTGCCCGGCAATCCGGGGATCAAGAGCCCTGGACCACAACCGACGTCGAGCACCGGTGCCGCCGGCATGTCATCGAATGCCGCAGCGAGCCGTTCGGCCGGGGCGAGCGATGTTCCGAGTCTGGCGTCGCGCCAGTCGACGGCCGTGCGTCGATAGATCGCCGTGGTGATCGGGTCCAGGCTCACCGACTCACGAGCCCGGCAGCGTCGCTTGCAGCTTGCGCATCCCGGCGAGCCAGCGACCCCGATCGCCGGCCCGGTTGAGCTCGTAGCGCGCGACTTCGGGGTGGGGGAGGATCAGGAAGTCATCGTTGGCCAGGCCTACGGACACGGCCTCGGCGACCTCCTCGGGCTCGATCATGCCCATGGCCTTCACGACCTCGACCGCCAACTCGCCATCCGCTTCGGTCATCGGTGTGCGAACTCCCTGCGGACACAGGCACGAGACACCGATGCCCGCATCGCCGTGCGCGATCGCGATCCATTCGGCGAGCGCGACGGCGCCGTGTTTCGTGACGGCGTATGGGGCGGTACCCAGGTTGGTGAGCAGGCCTGCTGCGGATGCGGTGATGAGGAGGTGGCCGGAGCCTCGTCGGGTCCAGCGGGGCACGAGATGACGGCAGGCCTTCACGTGAGCGAGCACGTTGACGTTCCAGTTGGCGTTCCACTCGTCGTCGCCCAGTTCGACGCCGCCGTTCGCCCCGATGCCGGCATTGCCCGCCCAGAGGTCGATTGGGCCGTGGTCGCGTTCGACCTGCTCGATGAGGGCGAGGATCGCAGCCTCGTCGGTGACATCGATGCCGACGCCGACTCCACCGTTCTCCTCTGCGACCGCGGCGGCGCCGGCGCCGTCGAGATCGGCGACGTACACGATCGACGCGCCGTCGGCGGCGAAGCGCCGAGCCATGGCTCGACCGATACCGCTTGCGGCTCCGGTGACGACGACGACTGCTCCCTGAATCTGCATGGTGCCGATCGTAGGCCCTTCGGCCCCTTCGACGGTTTTCCACAGGAACTCGGCGATCGCGTGTCAGAGGCGTGGTCTAGGGTGCGCCCATGATGGAAACGACCGACGCGGTTTCGGTGGCCGATGCCGTCGAGTTGATCGACAGCAACCTGAAGGATCTCCAGGGGCGTGAGCTCGTGTCGGCGGCCGAGGTGGCCGACCTGCTTCTCGATCTCCGCATGCTGCTTGCTGCGGCGCAGGTCGAGCCGGCCCCGATGGGCTGAACCGAACCGTCTAGGTCAGCGCGTCGGCCACCCGGCGCGCCACCGTTCCGAGCAGCGCGCCCGCCACGATGCCTCCTGCGACGTCGGAGGCGTGGTGGATTCGAACATGGATGCGACTCGTCGCGACGAGTCCAGCCAGCGAATACCACGCTGCATTGCCACCGTTACGGCTCAGCATGGCGGCGGCAACCATCGCCGCCGAGGCGTGGCCGGAAGGGAAACTCGACGTCTTCGGCTGGCGCAGGTTGAGGGGGCGAGGTGCGTCCTGCACCGGTCGACTCCGCTTGAACATCGACTTCACCGGCCCGTTGATGAGGACTGACTCTACCCCGAGTGCGGCGCTGAGGGCGATGGCCACCTTGGGGTCGTTCTTCACGATCGCCTGAGCGACACCGAGCGTGTGCCAGAGCACCGAGAAGTCGGCCGCCTCGGAGGCGGTGTAGAAGATCCGGTCGATCACCGGGTTGCCTCGAAGGGCCTCCCAGGCATCGTCGAGAGCGTCGTCGAGTCGATCGATCGCGTCAGGCACAGGGAGAGGCTACGGCCTTCCACAGCGGGGGAGGTGTCGGCCGAGGGAGCGAGGACGCGCTAGCGGTCGGCCTCTTGGTAGGCCCCGGGTCCGGTGAACATGCCGCGATGCCAGCGACGAGGGGTCGCGATCATTGCCCGCGGGTAGTCCTCGAACATCCACCGTGCGAAGTTGCGACGGGTCCAGGCAGTGGCGCCAGTGGCCTTCAGCGCAGCGCCCGCAATGGTCGGCTTAGCCAAGAGCGGGATGAGGATCCGGGCAATACGGTCGTCAGCGACGAGTTCGCGCCGAACATCGTCTCGGTAGTGCCCACAAGGTTCGCCATCGGTCAGCAGCGCCTCCGCAGCGAGTCGGCCGGTGAGGATCGCCTGTCCGATGCCCTCCCCGGTCATCGGGTCAGTGACGGCGGCGGCATCGCCGACGAACATGGTGCGGGGCCCGGTGAGCGGCACCCGCCCGACTCGGGCGGGGATCGGCCAGGCTTTGTGGGGCCCCTCAGGTCGGGCGTCAGGGCCGAGTGCTTCGCGAATGTGCGGACGGTCGAGAAGATCAGGCCAGAGCGTCTTCATGTCGCCAACGCGGTAGTGCTTGCTGCCTCGCTGGATCCCAAAGCCGATGTTGGCCCGATTGCCCTCGAGCGGGAACGACCAGGCGTAGCCCGGGAGCAGGTCCTTTTCGAACCAGACGATGAGTTCGGAGGCGGCCCTCGGGCTGACGTTCTCGTAGTACTGCCGGAATGCATGCCACTCGCCCCGGTAGCCGTCGACCGACAAGCCGAGGAACTTGCGAACGGGGGACCACATGCCGTCGGCGGCGATGACGTGTTGGGCGCGGAACGGTTCATTGTCGAAGACGAGGTCGGCTCCGTTTTCGTCGGTGGTCATTGCCGTGAGCTGCATGCCCTCGTGGATGACCGCACCATCGGTGTGGGCCATCTCGAGCATGGCGTTGTCGAGGTCGACACGGGTGGCAACCGCAGCGTGGTAGCCCTCACCCTCGGGCAGGGCGTAGCGACGCTCGGTGCCGCGGGGTGAGCGGATGACGACGTCGTCGACCCGCTGCCAGCTCGCCACCGTCGAGGGGTCGAAGCCGAGTGCTTCCAACTCGCGAAGCGCAAGTGTGGTGAGGCCGTCGCCGCAGCACTTGTCTCGAGGGAATGTCGCCCGATCGAACACGTGGACGTCGCGGCCTGCTCGAGCCAGGAGAGCGGCCGCGGTGGTGCCGGCTGGGCCGGCACCGATGATCGCGATATCGCCGTCAAAAGACGTGGGGGGCATCCCCCGAATCTACGGGACGGTCGTCGCCGGTGGCACCGTGGAGGTGGTGGTTGTCGTGCGGTCAGCCGGGTCGCTCGGGCTGCCGTCACAACGCACGCCCTCCGGCCGGTAACGAGCAAAGACGGTGTCGATCTCGGTGCGGCCGTCGTCGAGGTAGGTGCGGGTGCGTTCGGTGGTTACCCGTGTGCACGAGACGCCTTGGCGTCTCTCGGTCTGGCCCGTCTGCTCGCCTTCGACCCATTTGGTGCTGTAGAGCGTGACGGTGATCGATGTTTCGTCTGTGGTGGGCCACACCAGTACGCCGTATGGCGTGGTGTTGAGGATCTCGAGATCGACGTTCGGGAAGTTCACGGTGGCTTCGCGGCCGTACGGATAGCGGCTGATGTAGATCGAGTGCGACTGGTAGTTGCCGAAGTCGAGGCCGGCGAAGAAGGCTGCGTTGAACAGTGTGGTGGCGTACTGGCTGATGCCGCCACCGACCGAGGTCGTGAACACGCCATTGGAGATGACCCCTGCATCGACGAACCCCTTCTCTCGGGTTCGTCGGCCGACATAGTCGTTGATCGAGAACTCGCCACCAGGCTCAATGACTGCCCCCTGGGTGAGCTCGGCGATGCGCTGGATGTTGATGTTGCGGGTCTGGTTCGGCTGGTAGCTGGTCGTGAACTCACCGATTACCTCGACGATGCCGAGCGACTTGGCCCATTCGATGCCTCGTACATCGGGATCCTCGCGAGGTTGGAGTTCAACGACCCGCTCGCCTGCCTCCATCCCCGCCAGGATTCGCTCAGGCGTGTCGAGGGTGCAGCAGACTGCACCAGGAGAGGAGCCGACGATACGAACGCGGCTGACTGCGTCGATGGTGAAGGCTGGTTCGTCACCGGCCTCGCCGTAGTCGATGAAGAGGGTCTCAACCGTGGACTGCGCGAGCTGCCCGTCAAGCGAGATCGTGGGTTTGTCGGCGGTTCCGCCGAACACAAGCCAGGAGCGCAGCGCCGACTGTGAAACACGTCGTTGAGTGATTACCCCAGGGACCCGCAGAGCAATGCCATTCTTGGTTAGGTGATGAGCCTTGGCGATGAGCTCGTCGGCCCCTCGGTCGACGGCCTCGCTGCCGGCGATCGGGATCTCGATCACGGCGGTGCCGTTGCCCCCGGTGACCGCTGCGTCGAGGACGCGATTGCGGAGTTCGTCGGCATCGACGATGGGCAATGAGGCCATATCAGCTTCGACGAAGCGACCGTTGACGAGTTCGAGTCGAGGAAGACCGAAGTCGAGATCGAAGATTGAGTCGCTACCCGCCACGACCTCACCCAGCGCATTGACGTCGATCGTGTAGACGATGTCAAACGAGCGGTTTCCGAAGAGTGAACCGATCCACCGGATCGGCTGCGCAATGAGGCCTGGCTGCTCTGCCGCTTCGGCGAGCGCAAGCTCAGCGTCGACCATCACACCGAGCTCAGCGGCGGTGATGGTGAGGCTGTTCGTGCCGTGGCGCAGCTCGATGGGACGGTCCGTGAGGCGCCCATCGGTGAGCAGTTCGGCAGCCTCGTCGATGTCGAGTCGGCCGACCTCGACGCCTGCGACGGAGGTGTTGCGCGCAATGTCGCCACCAAGGACCTTGTCATCAAGGACCCAGCCAGAGAAGACCGCCGCCACGACAGCCGCCACAGCTAGGAGAGCGTTGCGCATCGCGTGGAGACCTTACTGCGGCACGCCGCTAGAAAAGTTTCAGGTTCGGTGACTCGATGCCCCGCAGCTCGCCGTAATCGACCTCGACCCAGTCGATGTCGCGATCAGCGGCGAGCACCTTTGCTTGCGGCTTGATCTCCTGGGCGACGAACACGCCCCGGACCGGCCGCAGTAGCGGATCCCGGTTGAGGAATTCGAGATAGCGCGTGAGCTGCTCGACACCGTCGATCTCTCCGCGCCGCTTGACCTCGACAGCCACGGCGATGCCCTCGGCATCGCGACACATCAGGTCGACCGGGCCGATGTCAGTCGGGTACTCGCGGCGCACAAGCTTGAGGCCGTCCTGGATTGAGGTCGGATCGTCAGCGAGCAGTTGCTGCAAGTGCGCCTCGACGCCGTCCTTTTGCAGTCCCGGGTCGATCCCCATCTCGTGGGCGACATCGCTCAAGACTTCCTCGAAGGTAATCGTGAGTACTTCACCCTTGGGGCTGGTGACGGTCCATACGCCAGCCTCGTCATCCATGGCGAGACGGTTGGGTGCGTTCATCCAGTTGAGCGGTTTGTAGGCGCCACCATCGGCGTGGATCGCAACACAGCCGTCGGCCTTCACCATCACCAACCGAACGGCGGAGGGCAGATGAGCTTGGAGTCGACCGTCGTAGTCGACGGTGCACTGGGCCAGCACGAGACGCACGCAGGCGACCGTAGGCGCGCACCATCCTCCACGCGCGGCACTGCTCCTGTGGAAAACGGTGGTTTTAGACGCGTTCCTGGAGGCGTTTGCGAATGGTCTCTCGACGCTCCTGAAGCTCCCGATACGTCATCCTCTCGACGCTGCCGTCGACACCGAACGCAGCCTTCATGCCGTCGGGGTCGAACGCGTACTCCTCCGGATCCATACCCACCTCGGCGGCGAGGCGAGCACCGTGAGTCGTGGCGAAGTACGTGGCGACGTGAGCGACCTCGGCGAAAAGGTCGAGATCGGGGGCGAGGCGGGCAATGGCGCCGTCCAGGAAGGCCAGGTTCTTCACGAAGAGCATGAGTTCTTTGGGCATACGGGCGCCGTAGCCCAGGAGTGCCTTCACGACCCTTTGCAGCTCCTCGGTGAGCTGATCGGGTGTCATCGTGGTCGGGTCGATGACCTTGTCGAGAAGACCAAGGTCCTCGGCGACAGCCTCGAGGTCGGTGTCGTCAGGCAAGGCACCGAGGTCGCGCATGGCGGCGAGCTGATCGACAGGGTTATTCATCATGCCCCCGATCAAGAGACGGACGAACGCAAGGCGACGGGCCTCGCTCATGCGGCCCGTGATGCCGAAGTCGAGCAGGGCGGTCTTCCCGTCAGGGCGAACGTAGAGATTGCCGCCGTGGAGATCGCCGTGGAAGATCCCGTGGATCAGGGCACCTTCCATGAAGCCGATCATGCTGGCCCGCACGATCGCGTGGGTGTCGACACCGTGCTCCTCGTAACGCTCCATGTCGTCAAAGCGGAAGCCATCGAGACGTTCCATCACCAGCACTCGACGAGTGACGAGTTCTGGGTGAGGACGAGGCACCACGAACTGACGCTGATCGAGATCAGCGAATACCGACGCGACATCGATCATGTTGGCGGCTTCGACCCGAAAATCGAGCTCCTCGCTGATCGTGCGGGCGAACACCTCAACCAACGCAGGGGGGTTAGCGAGTGACGCCACCGGGATACGCCCGATGAGCAATGGCGACAGCCACGCCATGACCTTCAGATCGTTGTGCACGAGTTCGTCGACGGTGGGTCGCTGCACTTTGACGACGACCGGGGTGCCGTCGTGGAGGGTTGCGCCGTGGACCTGCGCGATCGACGCTGCCGCAATTGGCTCTCGTTCGAAGGTGGCGAAGACGGATTCGAGGGACGCTCCGAGGTCGGACTCGACGACCCGACGAACAAGGTGGAACGGCTCGGCCGGAACCTGGTCACGGCAGGCGATGAATTCCTGCACCAGCTCGGAGGGGAAGATGCCCTCACCGCTGGAGATGATCTGGCCCAACTTGATGTAGGTCGGACCGAGCGTCTCGGCCCCGTGGCGCATGCGACGAGAGAGGTCGGCCCGGCTGTCGCTGCCCCCTTTGCGTCGCCCGACCAAGAACCAGGCGATGAGCGCGCCACCCAGGACTCGGATGACGGTGATCGCTCGACGGATCGGCGGCACCTTCGGCGGGCGGATCAGCGACGGCAAGCGTCGGGCGGTAGCGGTACGCAGGGCGGCGACGTCGCCGCCCCAGGCGGTGGCGGTGGGATTGAGATCCCATGGAGGCGTATCGCTGAACACGCCGAATTCGAGGTCGGTGGGGGAACCGGACATCCTTCCAGTTTGGAACGGTGTCACCGGCACGCCAACGCGGGCCGCTGTGGCGTTCGGCTCAGCGTTCGAACGAGGCGAGGGCGGTCAGGGCTGCGTCGGCGAGCTCGGGCCGACAGATTAGGAGATCGGGAAGGTAGACGTTGCGTTGGTTGTATCGCAGGGGGGAGCCGTCGATTCGGCTCACGTGGCATCCGGCTGCCGCAGCAACCGCAACCGGAGCACAGGAATCCCACTCGTATTGGCCACCGCTATGGGCATAGATCTCGCACTCACTGCGGACCACGGCCATGGCTTTGGCCCCAGCAGATCCCATCTCGACGAGATCGGCCTCGAGCGCTTCGGCGAGACGCAGCGCAGCGACGGGCGGTCGACTGCGGCTGACGATAATGCGAGGGGTTGGGGTGCCGCTGGCCGGTAGCGCCGGCGCGTCGCCGGTGTGGAGCGTGAAACCGAGTCCGGGCAGGGCGACGGCGCCGGCCACGGGTTCCTCGTCGATGACGAGTGCAACGTGCACGGCCCAGTCGGTGCGGGGCACCTCGGAGAATTCGCGGGTGCCGTCGAGAGGGTCGACGATCCAGGTGCGCTCGGCGTCGAGCCGGGCAAGGTTGTCCTTGCCTTCCTCGCTGAGCACGGCGTCGTCGGGCCGCTCCTCGGCGAGTCGGCGCATCAGTAACTCGTGGGCCTGACGGTCGCCTTCGGCTTTGAGCACGGATGGTGGAGCGTCCTCGGCAGTCAGCTGCTTGCGCACGGCGAGCAGGAGATCGCCTGCTTCGGTGGCGAGTTGGGCGGCGAGCTGGTGATCGTCGAGGGACATGCCGCGGAGACTACACGGCCGATCTGGGGGAGCTCGGCTGCGGTGTCGTGGTCACACCCCGTCAACGGGAACGCGACGACAATTCGCAGTCAGTCGCGAGTTACGGGCTTGTACCTGATGCGATGCGGACGCATGGCGTCGACACCGTGCTCGCGCTTGCGGTACTCGGCGTAGTCGGTGAAGTTGCCTTCGAACCAGCGCACCTGCGACTCGCCTTCGAAGGCGACGATGTGGGTGGCGACACGGTCGAGGAACCAACGATCGTGGGACACGATCACGGCGCATCCGGCGTAGGCCTCGATGGCGTCCTCGAGTGCCCGCAGCGTCTCGATGTCGAGGTCGTTCGTGGGCTCGTCGAGAAGGAGCACATTCGCACCTTCCTTCAGCACCTTGGCTAGGTGCACTCGGTTGCGCTCACCGCCGGAGAGGTTGCTCACCAGCTTCTGCTGATCAGGGCCCTTGAAGTTGAACGACGCCACGTACGAGCGGCCGTGCATCTCCCGGCTGCCGACCTCGAGATGGTCGACACCGCCGGTGATTTCGTCATACACCGTCTTCTCGGGATCGAGCGTTCGGTTCTGGTCGACGTAGCCGAGCTGCACCGTACTGCCGAGCCGAATTGTGCCCGAGTTGGGGGCGGCAACCGGATCGTTGGTGTCTTCGTACTCGTCGATCAGCATCTTGAACAACGTCGACTTGCCGGCACCGTTGGCACCGATCACTCCGACGATGCCGGCGGGCGGCAGGGTGAATGAGAAGTCGTCGATGAGGAGCTTGTCGCCGAAGGCCTTCGAGATGTTGTTGGATTCGATGACGACGTCACCCAGTCGCTTGTTGGCGGGGATGACGATCGAAAGCTCTCCCGCGCGCCCTTCGGCGGCCTTGGATTCCTCAAGCAGCTTGTCGTAGGCGGCCAAGCGGGCCTTGCCTTTCGACTGGCGGGCCTTTGGCGCCATGCGCACCCACTCGAGTTCGCGCTTGAGCGTGCGATTTCGTTTGTCGTCGTCGCGCTTCTCCTGTGCGATTCGCGCTTCCTTTTGCTCAAGGAAGGCGGAGTAGTTGCCTTCGAAGGGATAGCCGCGGCCGTGGTCGAGCTCGAGGATCCAGCCCGCCACGTTGTCGAGGAAGTACCGATCGTGGGTCACCGCAACGACGGTGCCGGCGTAGTCCTGGAGCGTGCGCTCCAGCCAGGCCACCGACTCGGCGTCGAGATGGTTGGTGGGCTCATCGAGCAGCAGGAGGTCGGGCTTGGCGAGAAGGAGACGGGCCATGGCGACACGGCGAACCTCGCCGCCGGAAAGGCTCTCGACGCCCCAGTCGCCGGGTGGGGTGCGGAGGGCATCCATAGCGATCTCGACCGTGCGTTGGAGATCCCAGGCGCCGGCGGCTTCGATCTTGGCCTCGAGGTCGGCCTGCTTGGCACCGAGTTTTTCGTAGTCGGCGTCGGGATCGCTCCAGGCGGCGAGCACCTTGTCGTACTCGGCGAGCATTGCCGCCGCATCGCCTGCACCGTCCATCACATTTTCGAGGACGGTTTTCGTCGGATCGAGCTCGGGCTCCTGCTCCAGCATGCCGACCGTGTAGCTCTCGCCGAGCTTCGCTTCACCGGTGTAGTCGGTGTCGATGCCAGCCATGATCTTGAGCAATGTCGACTTGCCGGCACCGTTTGGGCCAAGCACACCGATCTTTGCCCCGGGGAAGAACGAAAGCGTGATGTCCTTGATCACGTCGCGGTTTGGCGGAATGAACTTGCCGACCTTGTGCATGGTGTAAATGAACTGACCTGCCATTCCTCGGAGGCTACCGAGGACGATTTGCGGTTCTGTCGGATGGCAGCGACAAGCTAAGGAAAACGGCGAGAGCCCCGGCCAAGGCCGGGGCTCTCGATCAGCGTCAGAGACGAAGACTCAGCGGCGCTTCTTCGCAATCTTCTTGGCGGGTGCCTTCTTGGCGGGTGCCTTCTTCGCAATCTTCTTGGCGGGTGCCTTCTTGGCGGGTGCCTTCTTGGCGGGTGCCTTCTTGGCGGGTGCCTTCTTGGC
>PBTQ01000101.1 GCA_002729125.1 Acidimicrobiaceae bacterium
CATGTCGGCGTTCATGACGAGCGTCACGCGGCACACGCTTGGGGCGAGCGCAGAGATGCGGTAGCAGCCCCAGAACTTGGTCTCGACGAGCTTGGAGCGTTGTCCGACCCCGATGGCCACGTCGAGACGGACGACCGACTTCAGACCGCCATTCCGGGCGTGTACGCCGTCGGCGACGTGACCGGCAAACTGCCGTTCACCCATGCGGCTGATGAGATGGGACGCATCGCTGCCGGCAACGCACTCAAGAAGGGCTATCGAGGCCGCTACCGCACCCACCACACGCCGTGGGTCACCTTTACGAGTCCCGAGGTCGCCCGGGTTGGTGCCACCGAGGCCGAGGCGAGCGCTCGAGGCGGACGGGTCTGTGAGCTGCCGATGAGCGAGATGGATCGCGCCGTCACCGACGGTCGAGAAGATGGCTTCATCAAGTTGATCACCGGTCCGAAGCGCGTCACCCGGCACCTGGCCGGCGGCAACGTGATCGGCGCGACCATCGTCGCCGAGCGTGCTGGGGAGATGATTCACGAGGTTGCGTTCGCGATGCGCACCCGAGCGTTCGCCGGTCGCCTCGCTCAAACCGTCCACGCCTATCCCACCTGGTCCTACGGTCTGCAGAAAGCCGCAGGCCAACTCTTTGGTGAGGTAGAGGGACGAACCTGGAGGCCGGCGCGTGCGTGAGGCGCTCCGGTTGGCTGGGCTGGCGGTGACCCTGCTGGCCTCCGTGCTTTGGGCGCTCCTAGCAGCCCGCACGCCGACCACCACCTACCACGTCGTCCCGCTGATGGTGGCGGCGGCCTGGCCTGCGATCGATGGGTCGATCGGCGCTGGTCTGACCCAACGCCGATCGGTGAATGCAGCGCTCGGCGGATTCGTGCTAACCGTTGCAACGGCCACCATCCTCGGGGTGAAGGGCGATCTCGACGGCCCGACACTCTGGTTAACGCAGGGAACCGGGGCCGTACTCGTCGAACACGTTGCGTTTGCCGCAGTCGGTGCACTCGCCGGGTTCATTCACGCGGTGCGGATGGCCGGCACGGTGCCCGGGGGCGAGCGAGCCAGCCGAGCATCCGGCGCCGTGGCCGCCGCAAGGAGCCGTTTGGTCTGGGGGGTCGGAACGTTCTACCGTCCAGGCATGCCTGATTTGCTCGTCGAAAAGCGCGGTCACGTGATGATCGCCACCATGAATCGTCCGCAACGCAAGAACGCCATGACGCTGCAGATGTTCGGCCGCATGCGCGATGCCTGGAAAGAAGCCTCGGACGATGACGACATCCGTTGCATCGTGCTCACGGGTACCGGCGGCGACTTCAGCGCCGGCATGGACTTGCGCAGCCTTGCCGGCGACGCCGACGAGCACGACGACTGGGATGTGAAGGGGGCGATGGCGGAGCACGGCGCCGCCTGGATCTACGAGGGTCTAACCAAGACGTATCGGCCGACCAAACCGATCATCGCCGCCGTCGAGGGTGTCGCCATCGCAGGCGGTACGGAGATCCTCCAGGGCACTGATATCCGCATCGCTGCCGAGTCGGCGAAGTTCGGCGTGTCCGAGGTGCGCTGGTCGCTGTACCCAGCTGGTGGCTCTCCCGTTCGCCTCCCCCGCCAGATTGGCTATGCCGAAGCGGCCGACATTCTCCTCACCGGCAAACACATCACCGCCGCCGAGGCAAAAGCGATGGGGCTCATCAGCCGCGTGGTGCCGGACGGCACCGCCTTCGAACACGCACTCGAGGTCGCCGAGATCGTCGCCGGGAACGGCCCGCTCGCGGTCGAGGCCGTCCTGCGAACCATGCACGAGACATCGGGCATGACCGAGGCCGAGGCGTGGGCTCACGAAGAGGCCTATGCCAACGCCGTGATGCAATCCGACGATGCGAAGGAAGGTCCGAGGGCCTTCGCGGAGAAGCGCACACCGAACTTCCAGAAGAAGTAGCCAGGTCGGGCGTCCGCGCCCGATGTCAGCCGGTGTTGCGCAGTCCCGCGGCGACGCCGTTGATCGTGAGCAAGAGCGCTCGTTGGAGTCGGGCCTGCTGCACCGGGTCGATGTCGGCGGCGCGGCTGCGGGCGAGCAGGTCAACCTGGAGGATGTTGATCGGGTCCAGGTAGATGTCGCGCACGTTGAGGGTGCGGCGGAGGATCGGAAGATCGTCGAGCAGTTCTCCACCCGTGATGAGGCTGAGTTGTTGCAGCGTCAGTGCGTGTTCGGCGGCGACGTCATCGAGGATGTGGTGAAGCACCGGGTCGACCAGGGTGGTGACATAGTGCCGAGCGATCGCCAGGTCGGTCTTGGCGAGGGTCATCTCGACGTTCGAGATGAACGTGCGGAAGAACTGCCAGTTGCCGTACATCTGTGCGAGGACGTCACCATGACCGGCCTCGACCGCAGTACGGAGGGCGGTACCGACGCCGAACCAGCCGGGAATGATCTGGCGGGACTGGGTCCAGCCGAACACCCAGGGGATTGCGCGGAGATCGGAGAGATCGCCGCCGCCTTCGCGGCGTGACGGTCGTGAGCCGATGTTCATCGCACCGAGTTCTTCGACCGGGGTGGCGGTGTTGAAGTACTCGACCAGCCCGTCCTGCTCGACGAACGCCCGGTACCGGGCAAAGGCGGCGGTCGACATGGTTTCCATCACGCCGTTCCACGCGGCCACGTCCTCCGGAGCATTGCGGGGCTTGCGATGAGCAAGCGATGCTTCGACGACGGCAGAAAAGGCGAGATCGAGATTGCGGTTGGCGATCTCCGGCAGGCCGAACTTGTCGGCGATGACCTCACCCTGCTCGGTGGTTTTCATGGCTCCGCGAATCGCTCCGGCGGGCTGGGACAGAATCGCCGCGTGGGTCGGGCCGCCGCCACGGCCGACGGTGCCACCACGACCGTGGAAGACCGTGATCTCGATCCCGCTCTCGTTGGCTACGTCGGAGATCGTGCGCAGAGCCTTGTGAATCTCCCACTGTGACGTCGTGATGCCACCGTCCTTGTTGGAATCGGAGTAGCCCACCATCACTTCTTGCACGTTCCCGCGCAGTTCGATGAGCGCGCGATATGACGGAATGGCGAACAGCTCGTGCAACACGGGCCCGATCGCCTGCAGATCGCCGATCGTCTCAAACAGGGGCACGAAACCGAGTCGGGCGATACCGGCGGAGAGATCGATCAAGCCGACATCGCGGGCGAGAACCGCCGGGGCGATGATGTCGTCGACGCCTTGGGTCATCGAGATGATGTAGCTCTCGATGATGTCGTCGCCGTGCTCGTCCATGCGGTCGCGCAGGACCTGGAAAAGCGCCCGGGTCTCGTCCGGCTCTCCCGTCTGGGGTGCGGCGAGCGGCCGGGGCGAGCCGAGTTCGTCAGCGAGCAGCGCCGCCCGGGCCGGCTTGTCGAGTCCGGCGTAGTCCGTGCCGACCGCCTCGAAGAGCGCGGAAAGTGTGGCGTGATGTTTCGAGGCGTGCTGACGGATGTCGAGCGTGGCGAGATGGAAGCCGACGAGACGGACGAGGCGTCGCACCCGCGCGAGACGCCCGTTGGCGATCAGGGAGCCACCGGCAGCCTCCAGCGAACGGGCGAGCACGTCGAGATCCTCGGTCAGTTCGGAAGGGCGTCTGTAGGCCCGAGGCCCAGGCGGAGTCTCCGCGGCCTCCAGGAGACGCTGGTGCATTACGGCGAGACGTTGCCGGTAAGGCTCGCCGGCACTCAACGCTCGGAACCGGGCCCGAACCTTCGGGAAGTTATCGTCGTCGGCCTCGAGTTGGGCCTGCAGCTCGGGCGAGATCGTGCGAATCGCACTGGCGATGCTGAGCTCGGCCGAGAGCTCCTCGATCTCTCCGACCAGCAGCCGCAGCGCCCGGGCCCGCTGGAAGTCGAGCACCTCGCAGGTGGTCTGGGGTTTCACGTTGGGATTGCCGTCGCGGTCACCGCCAACCCACGACCCGAAGCGCACCGGCTGGGCCGCAGCATCAAGCTGGAAACCGAGGGCGCGGAGGGCCGCGTCGATGTCGTCGAGGAGTTCAGGCACCCCCTCCTCCAGCATCTCGCCAAGGAAATACAGGATGGATCGGGCCTCGTCGACGGGATCCGGCTTCTCGCGTCGAAGTTCGTCGGTCTGCCAGATCATGTCGAGGAGTTCGTCGATGCGGCGATCGATGCGAGTGAGGACAGGCTCGTCGTTTTCGGTCATCCGCTGTTCGATGAGAAGGGCGATCTCGGCGAGTTTGTCGAGGATCGACCGACGCGAGGCCTCGGTCGGGTGCGCAGTGAACACGGGATACAGCTGCACCTTGTTGACGGCGGCGGCGACCTCGCTCGGGGTGAAACCCAGCTCGACGAGACGCGAGACCGTCTCTGCGATGCGCTTGGAGCGGGTGGTGCGGTTCTCGGCCAGGTCGTCGATGCGGTGGACCTGCTCTGCCGTGTTCGCAAGATGGAAGTAGGTCGTGAAGGCCCGCACGACCTCGATCGCTCGGACGACGTCGGTGTTCCCGAGTCGGTCGGTGAGCTCTTCGCCGATGGAGTCGTCGCCCTCTCGTAGCGCACGCGCGAGCGTGCGCACCTGCTCGACCTGCTCGAGCAGATCCGGCCCGACCTGACGAACGAGGGTATCGCCGAGCTGTGTGCCCAGCCGGCGGATATCGCGTCGAAGGGCGGCGTCGAGTTGATCGAGATCGTCGGTCACGATCTCAACCTACCGAACTCAGCTGGGTCGCTGACCGTGTAATCGGTCGCCGGCGGTGACTCCGGGTAACACCGGCTGCACTCCGTGGACTCCGGACCACGCCGTGTACCGCTCCATGACGATCTCCTCGACCTCGCTCCAGTTGCCCGCACGGGGCCCGCCGATCTCGCGGTTGTACGGCTGATCGAAGACGATGACGTCGTTGCCGGCCTTGCGCAGCCCGGTGATGTTGCCCGGCGAATCGTCGATGTACAGATCGGCCTCGACCTGGGGTTTGGCGCCGAGGAAGCACAGGTCGCGGTAGGGGATGCGGGCGTCGTCGAGCCAGGCGACGGTGTCGGCGACGGCCGCCTGATGCCCCCAGTTCACGTAGAGCCGATGGGTGATGACACGGATCCAGACCCCCGCATCGCTCAGACTCCACAGTGCCTCTGCCGCCCCGGGGATCACCTCGAGGGTGCGGAACATGCGCTCGGTCGCGACGGCACGACGATGGTGGTACTCGAATTCGTCCGGCCCGAAACCCCACTGGGTGAAGTCCCAGTCGCGCTCGATCGGAAAGTCGGTGCGCGGCCGACCGGTGTGTGCGGAAACGCTGCCCTGTAACCCGAGCGTGTAGTCAGCGCAGACGCCGTCGAGGTCGACACCGAAAATGAAGGCGTCGAGGTCGGCCACGTCAGGCGGTGGTGAGGCCGCCGTCGGCGCTGAGAATGCTGCCGTGGATGCTGGCCGCCTCGTCGCTTGCGAGGAAGGCGAAAAAGGCAGCGATCTGCTCGGCGGAGCTCGGGTCGCGGTAGCCGATGTGGTTCTGCATCAGCGAGAAATCGATGTCGTCGGCCAACTGGAAGTTGTGCACCAGGGGCGTGTCGATTCCGCCGGGTGCGATGGCGTTGATGCGCACACCCGTCTTCACGAACTCCATGGCGAGCGCACGGGTCAGATTGACCACGCCGCCCTTCGTGGCGCAGTAGGGCACGGTGTACGCCTGGCCCATCAGCCCGGCGTTCGACGCGATGTTGATCAGCGCACCGTTGCGTTCGAGCAGGTGCGGCATGGTTGCCTGGGCGACGAAGAAGGGACCCTTCAGGTTGATGCTGTTCATCAGGTCCCAGTCGGCCTCGCTCACCTCGGCGATGTGATGGTGGCGGGCGATGCCGGCAATGTTGCCGACGATGTCGATGCCGCCGAGGGCATCGACGCATTCGGTCACCGCTGCGGCGATCTCGGCGACGTCGGTGACATCGAGCCGGCGGGTTGTGACCGACCCCTCGAGGTTGTCGGCGAGCTCGACGGTCTCGGCGAGGCCATCGGTGTTGACGTCGACTGCGAACACGGCGGCGCCCTCGGAGGCGAGACGGATGGTGGTTGCCCGGCCGACGCCGCTGGCGGCGCCGGTCAGAAATGCGATTCGGTTGGTGAAGCGGCTCATCGGGGGCGATGGTACCGGTCGGCCGGCGAGCGGGCGATTCGGTGACGGTGACGATCGCCGCCTACCGTCCCGCCGATGCACGAACCCCGAGATCTCATCGACGCGATGCGACGGGTCAACACGGCCGCCCGAATCGCCGAACTGGACGACGAGGACTTCACCTCCGAGATCCAACAGCTGCAGGCGCTCGCCGATCGACTCGACGCCCTCGCAGTCGACGACATCCGGATGCAAGCCTCGCTGTGGCACGACGATCTCGCTGAACGCATGGCCGCGAACCTCACTGTCGAACCGAAGGGCCGGATCAACCGAGCGCTTGAGGTCGGGATTGCGGGCTTCTTTCCCTACAGCCCCTATGTCGGCACGCTGAACCCGATCGCCTCGCCGATCGATTTCGCGACGGTCGAGGTCGGCGACCGTGCCGAGGTACACGCCACGCACACGTTCGAGGCGATCATGAACGGCCCACCCGGTGGGGTGCACGGTGGCGTCGTCGCCGGCGTCTTCGATGAGCTGTTGGGCTGCACGTGCGTCGTGAACGATGTTTCGGGCTTCACGGGAACACTCTCCATCCGTTATGCCTCGCTCACCCCGCTCGGCGTGCCGATCACCATGCGGGGCTGGGTCGATCGAGTCGAGGGCCGCAAGACCTTCGCCACCGGCACGTTCCACCATGGCGAAACGCTGTGCGCCAAGGCCGAAGGGATCTTCATCGGCCCGAGGAGCGCGCCCTAAGTCAGTGTGTCGAGGGCGCGGCGAACAACGGTTTCGACTGAGCCTTCGATCGACACGGTCGTGCCGACCTCGTCGGGCTCGAGAGGCTGGAGCGTCGCCAACTGATCGTCGAGCAGGCTCAGCGGCATGAAGTGATCGGCTCGATCAGCCATGCGCTCGGCGACCAGCGCCCAGGGGCCTGCGAGGTGCACGAACGTGAGCCTCGGTGCACACGACCGCAGATGGTCGCGGTACGCGCGCTTGAGCGCCGAGCAAGCGACAACGGTCGCCGGGTCGGCGACAAGGACGCCACCGACTGTGTCAAGCCATGGCGCTCGATCGATGTCGTCGAGGGGCTCGCCCCGCCGCATCTTGTCGATGTTGGCGCAGGGATGGAGGTCGTCGGCGTCGATGAACGGGCGGGCGAGTGCCGCAGCGATACTTCGCCCGACCACGGACTTGCCGGATCCGGCAACGCCCATCACGACGACCGGTCGATGGTTCATTGGGTCAGCGATAGGTCGCGACCGGGTCGGCCCACGTCGCAAGATCGGGTTCAACTCCGAGGCCAACACCTGCGGGAAGCGGTATGTGGCCCCCCACATGGCGGATCGGCGCGGTGAGGCAGCCATAGGCCGGTTTCTGGTACGGCTCGGAGATCCAAGTGCCTTCGTAGAACGCGTCGGGCACGGTGGCGCCCATGTGCACCGTTGCTGCTGCGGTGATGTCCCCACCCCAGGTGTCGTCGATGGTGAGTGGTACGCCGAGTTCGACGCACAGTTCGCGCACCACCCGCAACGGCGTGAGTCCACCGATGCGAGACAACTTCATCCCGAAGCCTTGGGCGACTCCGTCGGTCACTGCCCGCACGATCGTGGGGATGTCGACGGTCGACTCGTCGAGGAAGAGCGGGTGGTGGATTTTGTCGGCGATGCGGCGGTGCTCGTCGAAGGTTCGGCAGGGCTGCTCGATCGTGAGGGCGATGTCGCGACATGCAACGCTGAACTCCATCGTGTCGCGCGTGGTCCACCCCCGGTTGGGGTCGACGAGCAGTTTGGTGGTGGGGGAGAGGGCCTCGGCAACGGCACGTACCGCGTCGATGTCGTCGGCGAGGGCGCGGCCGCCCGCTTTCACCTGGATTCGAGGGTAGCCCTCCTGTTCCCGGCGTCGGGCCGCATCGGCGGTCTCCGCCGTCGTGGCCGGCATCACGCCGAAGTACGAGGGCACGCTGCTGCGTTCGGCCCCGCCGAGCAGATCACAGACCCGCTCGCCGTATGACTTTCCGGTGAGATCCCAGCAGGCGACATCGAGTGCGGATTTCGCGTAGCGGTGCCCATTGAGGGCGTGGTCCATGCGCTCGTAGACAAGGCTGGTGCGGCGAGGGTCGAGACCGATCAGGGCCGGCGCCACCGTTGCAATGGCAGCTCTGGCCCCTGCGGCATGCTGTTCCTGGTAGGTCGGGCCGAGGGGAGTCGTCTCGCCGTAGCCGACCAGGCCGGTGTCGGAGACCACTTCGACGACGGTGCAGTCGAGGGCGTCGACCTCGCTCAACGACATCTGGTAGCGGCCGTCGGCGACAGTGATCGAGTGTCGGTAGACCCGAACCTCGGTGATCTTCATCGGGGCATGGTGCCCTATCGCTGCTCTGGCTGCCAACCGACCTCGTCGACGGGTGTCCCGACTGTGATTGACCACCGAGGCCCGTCGGGCCGATCGACGACGTGGCGGTAGCTGAGACTCATCCGGGGTGGAGCGCTCGCCATCTTGGGAACAGCATGCTCCCAAGCGTGCTGGCAGGCGCCGCCCATCACCAAGAGGTCGCCGGATCCCAGCATCCATCGGTGGGCGCTTCCGCCCCCCGTCGGTCGCAATCCGAAGGTGCGGGGTCCACCGAGCGAGACGATGGCGACGATCGGGTTCACCTCGTGGATTCCGATCTTGTCGGCATGCCAGGCGACCGAGTCCGAGCCCGAGCGGTAGTAGTTCACGAAACCCGGCGACAGGCCCTCGCCGTAGCGGGATTCGAGTGTCTCGGTGATTTCGTCGAGTCCCGGATACATGCGGCGGCTGTCGGCATCGAGCATGGCGTGGAGCCGAGGTTCGTCGACGAGTCGCCCGTACATGGGACGTCGTGAATGTCGCCAGTGCAGTGCATCGGCCAGGTCGGCGAGCAGTTCGTCGGCACCGGCGAGCCACGTGTGGGCGTGGTCGACCCAGGTGAACTCATCGAGCCAGGTTCGCTCGACCACGGTGTCGAGCACGGTCGGTGCTCCCTGCCCGAAAATGCTCATCTGATAGGCCAGCATCCTGACATGCTAGCGAACAGATGTTCGGTTAGGCAGAATGCTTGGGACGGCTGGGGGAGCGGCACTACCGTCCGGCCATGACCGTCCACACCGAGACCCATGACTCCGTCCTCGTGGTCACCATCGATCGCCCCGAACGTCGGAACGCCGTTGACGGGCCGTTAGCGACCGAACTATTCGAGGCGTTCACCGCCTTCGAGGAGGACGTTTCGCTGTCGGTGGCGATCCTCACCGGAGCGAACGGCACTTTCTGTGCGGGCGCTGATCTCAAGGCGATCTCGACCGGGAACGGCAACCGGATCGACCGCACCGGTCCCGGACCGATGGGCCCGACCCGCCTGAACCTCTCGAAGCCGGTCATTGCTGCCGTCGAGGGCTTCGCCGTCGCCGGAGGACTCGAGCTCGCCGTGTGGTGCGATCTGCGAGTTGCCGCCGAGGACGCCACGTTCGGCGTGTACTGCCGGCGGTGGGGCGTGCCCCTGGTGGACGGCGGCACGATCCGCCTGCCCCGGCTCATCGGTTCGTCGGTCGCCAACGACATGATCCTCACCGGGCGCGCCGTCGAGGGACCCAAAGCAGCGCACATTGGTCTCGTCAACCGGTTGAGCGCACCGGGTGAGTCGCTCGACGACGCGCTCAGCCTTGCCCACGAACTCGCTGCCTTCCCTCAGCGGTGTCTGCGCAGCGATCTGCGCTCGACGAAGGACCAATGGTCGCTCTCAATGACGGAGGCGCTGCTGTACGAAACCCTCCTCGGACGTGAGACGGTGGCCTCGGGCGAGACGCAGGCAGGTGCCGCCCGGTTCGCGACGGGGGCAGGCCGCCACGGCGAACCGGCCGAATAGGCCGACGATCCGGCATCACCGGGGGCACCGGGCCGTCGCGGTACGATTTCTGAAGCGGGCGCAGTTGGAGACCAGGTGCTCTTTCCCACGTTCACGTTTGCGGTGTTCTTTGCCGTGGTGTTGCCCCTCAGCTGGGCGCTGCGTGGACGCGCCACGGCGTGGAAGATCCTGATCCTCACCGCCTCTGCGGTGTTTTACGGCTACTGGGACTGGCGTTTCCTCGGCCTTCTCGCTCTCATGATCCTGGTCAACGAGGTGGCCGCAGTCGCCGTTCACCGTCAGCCCGAGCCGGTGCGCCGCAAGCGACTCACGGGAACGGCTGTCGTCTTCGATCTCGCCGTGCTCGGCGTGTTCAAGTACTACGGCTTCTTCGTGTCGAGCCTGGAGGATTCCTTCGGGCTCGAGGGACCCGCCCTGGACATTGTCTTGCCGGTCGGCGTCTCGTTCTTCACCTTCCAGGCGATCAGCTATGTCATCGATATCCATCGCCAGGAGGCAACCCCGGCGCCGCTGCTCGATTTCGCCGTCTACCTCTCGTTCTTTCCCCAGCTTGTCGCCGGGCCGATCGTCCGGGCCACGGAGTTCCTTCCTGAGCTCCGGGCGAGCCGGACACCGGACAGAGTCGAAGCAAGCCGAGCGGCACTATTGATCGCGCAAGGCCTCGTCAAGAAGGTCGTGATAGCGGACTTCATCGGCCAGGCAATCGTCAATGACGCTTTTGGCACGCCGGGGGAGTACTCGGCGTGGGATGTTCTGTTCGGGATCTATGGCTACGCAATCCAGATCTATGCCGACTTCTCCGGCTACACCGACATGGCGATCGGGCTTGCCCTGCTGCTCGGCTTCCGGTTCCCGCAGAACTTCGATCGGCCCTATGCCGCCGTGTCGGTCCAGGACTTCTGGCGTCGTTGGCACATGACCCTGTCGCGATGGCTTCGTGACTATCTCTACGTGCCGCTCGGCGGAAACCGCAGCGGTCGGGCAGCGACCTATCGCAACCTCGTGATCACGATGGGTCTCGGCGGGCTTTGGCACGGCGCAGCGTGGGTGTTCGTCGTGTGGGGCCTCTACCAGGGACTCGGTCTCGCCATCGAACGAGCGTTGAGCGAAGCGCGAGGCGAACCCGATGTCGAGTTCGATGCCACCGATGTCCGCATCCGAGAGCTCGTCCGTCTCCACAGCGGCGCCGAGGTCGACGCGTGGCGAGAAGATCCGACCTCGCCGGTGCCGTTCTCACCGCTGGCGGTGCGCCACCTTTGGCTCGGCCGGATCGTCACCTTCCATTTCGTCTGTGTCGGTTGGGTCGTGTTCTTCGCCGGAACGGTGACGGGTGGTGGGATCGACACCGCCCTCGACGTGTTTGCTGCGCTCGGTTCGGGCTGGACCCAGGCCCCCGAGCTCCTCAACCCGCTCGTCGCCGTGGTGATCGTTCTCACGATCGCCGTCCAGTTCGTCCCGGCCCTGCTCGCCCGCCAGCTCTCCGCCATGTTCTCCACCGTGCCTGCACCCGCAATGGCGATCGGCTTTGCGCTGTGGATCATGGTGGTCGTCGCGCTCGGACCCGAAGGGGTCTCCGAGTTCATCTACTTCCAGTTCTGACATGGATACCAACGACCCCCTCGAGCGAGCCGTCCGCCCCCGGGAACGGGGCGAAATCTGGACCGATGAACAGTTCCGGACAGCTCGCGAACACGACCTGACCGAACGAACCACGCCGGTTTTCCGAGCCGTGTCGGCCGTGCTCGGGTGCCTGCTTCTCGCGCTGCTGCTGACCTCCGGCAAGGTGGTCGAGATCGCCGAGCGCCAGGAGTTCGGCGACGCTCGTGACCGGAATCTCGCCGTTGCCGAGGGCATCGATCGGGTCGCCAACTTCTTCTCGTTGAACCGGCCCTTCGACGCACTCTGCGATCTGCGTGATGCCAACAATGGCCGAAGCGAGACCGTGGCCGTTGTCACGACGACGACCCCGGGCACGACCACTACGACAACGACCACCGCCCCTGCGGCGAACGACTCGTCGTCGGAGGCGACCACGACCACGACTGCGGCACCCGCCACGACCACAGTGCCCGAGAGTCGGGTGGTCACGGACGACGCCCCGCTGCGGGTGTACGTGGCCGGTGACAGCCAGGCGACCTACCTCGGCCAGGCGATCACGAGTGAGCGCGGCGTCCGGTCACTCGAGGCCGAGCTCGACGACCGGATTTCGACCGGCCTCGCCCGGCCCGACTACTTCGACTGGCCGGCGCAGTGGACGAAGCAGATGGTCGAACTTGACCCCGAGGTCGTGGTGTTGTTCATCGGCGCCAACGACCATCAGGACATGGTCGATGCAGCCGGGCAGCGCCTCATCGAGGGCAGTGAAGCCTGGCTCGATGAATGGCGCGCCCGCATGATCGCTGCGCTCGACATCCTCACAACCGACAATCGGATCGTCTACTGGGTCACGCAGCCGCCGATGCGCGACGGTGCGCTCGACGCCGGTGTTCGGGTGATCAACGAGCTGGCGGATGAGGTGCTCGCCGACCGCTCCGAGGTGACGGCAATCGACATCTGGGAACTCTTCGGCGGAGACGGTGCGTACCAGGACCGACTGGCTGGACCCGACGGCAACACGATCACCGCTCGAATCAGTGATGGTGTGCATCTGTCGCGACCGGCGGCGTCGTGGGTGGGCGATCTCGTCTTCGCCGAACTTGAGGTCCGCTTCACGTTCGCTCCGTGATGCCGGCGCTCAGTTGACCCAGGGCTCGGAGGGGTAGTTCGCCAGCAGCCTTATGTCACTGCGCTGACGCCCCACGACGGTCCACCACAGCTCGGCCGGTTCGGGGTGGAGGAGATCGCTCTCTGCTGCGTCGAGCACGATCCACGCGTCGTCGACCAGCTCGGCATCGAGTTGTCCAGGAGCCCACGACGCATAGCCGGCGAAAAGTCGGACGCCCTGGAGTGCGATCAGCTCAGCGGGATCGTTGTCGAGCTCGACCGTGCCGATCCCCGCCGCAATCGGATTGAACCCGCCGCTGGGGCCGGCGGATGCGGCGACACCGAGTGCGATCACCGACGAGGGCGAGACCGGGCCTCCGCGAAAGACGACCGACGGCGCTGCTGCATGATCGACCCATCCGTCGAACATGTCGGTGACCGGCAACTCGCTCGGACGGGTCAGCACGACGCCAAGCGCCCCTTCATCGCTGTGTTCGAGCATGAACACCACGGTGAACTCGAAGTTCGGATCGTTGAGCGAGGGGCTGGCGACGAGATGTCGTCCGCGGATGGACATGTCCCATCTTCGCGTGTGTCACGATCGATGCCGTGTTGGCCGCCCCTCCACCCGTCGTCCTCGCCATCGCCGCCCACGACCCGCTGGGTGGAGCCGGCCTGGCCGCCGACCTGACGACGTTCGCCGCGTTCGGCATCCACGGCACGGTGGCGGTCACCGCCGTCACCGCCCAGCACCTGCGAAGCGTCGACCGGGTCGAGCCGATGGACTCCGGCCTCGTGGCCGATCAGATCGACGCGATTGCCGACACCTTTCCGATTGCCGGGGTCAAGACCGGTCTGCTCGGATCGGCCGCGATCGTCGAGGTCGTCGCTGATCGGATCGACGCCGGCCTGTTGCCGGCACCGGTCGTCGACCCGGTGCTCGTCGATGGCCGCGGTCACCGCTTTGTTGGCGAGGAGATCGAGCAGGCCTATCGCGAGCGCCTCCTTCCAGCGGCGGTGGCGATCACCCCGAACCTCGGTGAGGCATCGTTGCTCGCCGGGCGCCCGCTGGCGAGCGTCGTCGACGTCGACGGAGTCGCTCACCAACTTGCCGGCCTTGGCGCCTCCAATGTGGTCGTCACCGGCGGATCCGACCGCAACGCCACAGCGGTCGATGTGCTGGTCCGAGCTGACGGCACGATCGACCACCTCGAGTCGCCCTGGATCGACACGGTGCATGTTCGCGGGTCTGGGTGCACGTTCGCAGCCGCGACGGCTGCGGCCCTTGCTCGCGGCGAGGATGCGGTCGACGCGATCCGTCAGGCGAAGGTGTTCGTCACGGATCGGCTGCGGGCCTCGCAGTGGGCCGATCTCGACGGGGCCGGCCCGGTTGCCCACTGGATCTCCGGGTGAGTGGTCCGGTGCTCGACGAGTCGGTGGGCGTGCCTCAGTCGACGTGCTCCCATTCCTCACCGTAGTGAAAGCAGAGTTCCGTGTCGGGCTCGATGTCTACCAGCGCGAAGAGCTCGGGTCCATCGAACTCCACATTGGGTGACGAGCTGTGGTTAAGCCAGCGCAGCTCGTTGTCTCCGTCGATGCCACGGTACGCGCCATCGACGCCTTCCACCCAAAGAACGTGGGTGCCGTCCTCGTCGCTCGGGCTGCCGGTGTACTCGCCGATGCGCTCGCCGGCGCTGATCGGGCGGGTCGCGAACGCACCGTTGCCGTGGATGGGGGAGGGGCGCTCCTCGACCGGAATGCCATCCTGCATGTCGGGGCTCACTGTTGGTCCGGACGGAGTTCGTGGAGGGTCGCTGGCTCGTCCGGATCGACCCGGGTGCGGCCGTCGGTGATCAGCGATCGGGTGATGGCCTGACCGGCGAGTTCTTCGAAGTCGGCGCGGGCCGGGTCTCGAAGGAAGCCGTCGATGGTGGTTGCGTCCGGGAAGGCGAGGACGAGCACCGTGTCGGGCTCTCCGGGGCCACCCTCGACGCTGTCGATGCGACGAGCCACCTCGCCTCGGTGACGGGGGAGGAGCAAGGTGAGGCGCTCGAGGTACTCGGCGAAGCGTTCGGTGGCCCCGGTGCTCCAGAGGCGCACGGTCAACTCGATCCGGGAATCCGCACCCATCGGCCGAACGCTATCGCCTTCGTCCGTGCCGGATCATCGCTGAGACCGGATCGTGACGGCCTTCAGGTACGAACCCTCGGGGAACCCGACCGGATGGTCGAGGTCGTGGCCACTCACGTCGAGGACGTCGACGGGATGTCCCGCCCGCTCGGCTGCCCCCAACACCGTCTGCGTGAGCATCTCGGTGTCGATCCGCGAGCTGCACGACGCCTGCATGAGGGTCGCGCCAGGACGGAGCAGATCGAGTGCGAGGTGCGTGAGGCGGGTGTAGGCCCGCAGTGCACCCGGCACGGCGTCAGCGCGACTTGCGAACGAGGGTGGATCGACGACGATTGCGTCGAAGAGGCGGCCGTCGTCGGCGAGCTGTTCCATGATCTCGAACGCATCGCCGGTCATGGTCTGGTGGTCGACATCGACGGCGTTGGCGGCGAGGTGCCGGCGGGCGGATTCGGTGGCGTGGGGCGACAGGTCGGTCGAGAGCACGGAGTGGGCGCCAGCGGCGGCGGCGTGGACCGAGAAGCCGCCGTGGCAGCAGAAGACGTCGAGGACGTCACCCGCGTCGGCTAGACCGCCGAACGACCGTCGGTTGGCTCGCTGGTCGAGGAAATATCCGGTCTTTTGGCCGTCGACCGGTTCGGCGGTCATCGTGTGGCTGTTTTCGAGGAAGGTGACGCTTCCGTGAGCGTGCTCGCCGAGGAGGATGTCGCCGTCGGCTCGGCCCGGAGTCGCCGGGACCGAGCGAGCCAGCCGGAGGATCACCCGTTCGGGTCTGAGACGCTCGGCCAGCGCATCGACGACGTCGCCGAGGTGCGCAAGCCACGCAGGCGTATAGAGCTTCACGACGAGCGTCGGTCCGTAGCCGTCCACGACGAGACCCGGCACGCGATCGTTCTCACCGTGCAACCAACGCAGCCCCGTGACCTCGTCATCGTCGAGGAGCTCCCGACGACGCTCTATCGCCTCGCTGATGCGGGTTCGCCACAGATCGGGACCGACCGAGGTCTGGTGAGTCGCAAGGACTCGGATGCGGATGGGCGAGGTGGGATCCCAGAGTCCTATCGCTGCGAAGTCGCGCTTGTCGTCGAATACGACGGCGAGGTCGCCCGGGTCGCCATCGTGGGAGATTCGCTCGATCGACTGGTCGAAGATCCACGGGTGCCCGCGGCGGACGTGACGCAGTGCCGAGGGGGCGATCCGCACCGCAAGATTGCGGCGTCCAGCGGGCGGCGACTCGGTAGGCACCCTGCGAGGCTACGACGGATCGGTGGCGCAGGCGGCGCTGCGAACGCTGATTGCGCTGTTCTCCAGCAACTCCGTCCAGATAACTTTACATAACCAAGATTTCCGGCGGTTCGTATCGATACCGGCAAGGGTTAGACAGGGTGCCATGAACACGATGCCCGTGCCGACCAGCACCGATATCGCCGCCGCCGTCAGGCGATGCACGCCGTTCCTCCGCCGCCGGCGTGGGCGCGGATGCACTGGGCGCCCGCCGGATCGGCGAGCTCCCCTGGTCGATCCTGGCCCAAACGACCGACGCCATCGTTGTCGATGACGCATCAGTCACCACCGCCCGTTGCGACCTGTGGTCGCAGTACCAACTCGTCGCGGAGCCTGCAGCGGCCGTGACCCTCGCTGCGCTGCAGACCGGGGCCTACCGGCCCGAGCCGGGTGAGCGGGTCGTGGCCGTGGTTTGCGGCGGGAACACGATCCCTCCAATCTGTTTGCCAGCTGATCGTTCCCGATTCGGAGTCGGTGCCTGGCTCGTAGGCCGATACCGTTTTCTCCGTGGCACGACGGCTTGACATCGAACTCACCTCCGACCGCGGCGACGGGCAGTGGACCTGGCGTGCGGCCGGAGCCAAGCAGCCCAAGGGCACGCTCGACGGAAGCCTGCTGCCGGCCGACACATCGGTTGGCGATGTCGTGAAGGTGGAGGCCGATGCTGACCTCGATGGCCTCACCGTCACCACCGTTTTTGCGCCCAAGGGCGCTCGCAAGGAGGCCGAGACGCTCGAAGTGCTCGGCAGTGGCCGCGACGAGCCCCTGGTCACGCAGGTTCTTGCGGCGAAGGGTCGCGGTCGAGGCCGTGGCGGCGACGATCGTGAACGTGGTCGAGGTCGTGGCCGAGGCCGTGACGGCGATAACCGTGGTCGAGGGCGAGGCGGCCGCGACGGGGAACGCCGTGGCGGAGGCGACCGACGTAACGAGCGGCCCCACCGCCAGCGCCAGAAGCCGCCGGCCCGGCCCAAGGTCCCGCGCCTGCGTCCCGCTCGCACCCATCGACAAGCGGCCTTCAAGGCGCTACCGACGAGCCAGCAACTCCTCGCTGAGGAAGTTCTGAAAGGTGGCGTGCCCGGCGTGCGTCAGGCCATCGACCGCATGAACGACAAGGCTGCTGCCGAGGGCATGCCGAAGATCAAGCGCGAGCCGCTGGTGGCCCTCGCCGAGAGGCTGGCACCGACCCTCAAAGCTGCCGAATGGCGCGACCGGGCCGAGGCTGCCGTCACCGGCATGGAGACCGTCGACCTTCGCGACATCCGCTCTGTCGTTGTCGCTGCCGATGGAGCCGCCCGTGACGAAGAGACTCGGGCGCTCGCTGACCAACTGCGAGAGGGTCTCGCCAACCGCGTCGACGTCGAACACAACGCCTGGCGAGACGAACTCGCCCAGACCATCGCCGAGGGTCGTACTGTTCGCGCTCTACGCCTCAGCAGCCGCCCCCCGAAGGCCGGCGCTCCCCTTCCCGTCGATATGGCCGAACGCCTGGCGACCGCTGCGTCGGAGTCGCTGACCAGCGAGGTCACCAGCGATCGCTACGCCACCGTGATCGACGCCGTGGCCTTCTCCCCCGTCCGTACCCAGGTGAAGGCCCAGGGAATTCCCGCCAACCCGAGCGACGAACTCACCAAGGCTGTCACCAAGCTCGCTGGCCGCATCCCGCAGATCGCAGCCATGTTCGGCATCGAAGCGCCGGCGCAGAAGCCGCGTGGCAAAGGCAAGCGCCCAACCCCGCCGCCTCCCCCGCGGTCGGCTGCACCTGCAACGGCCCCTGAGCCTGTTGAGGCCGCTGCATCGGCTGCCGACGAGGAGGAGTGATCGGACCGCCGATCTCTTGGATCGGTGTCGTCAGTCCAGCACCTGGATCGCTCGGAGGAAGTTGAGCAGCCCGTCGACCAATGCAAGCGTTGAGATCTCGTCGAGGTGAATCCAACGCGCGTCGGCTGCGTCATCGCCCGGTGTCGGTGCCTGGCGTTCGGTCACCGTCGCTGCGAAATCGATGATGACGAAGTGATGGTCCGGGCCGATGCGCTCGACCCAGTCGAGTGGATGGTCGATCTCGACATCGAGGCCGGTCTCCTCCCGAACCTCCCGGGCTGCCGCATCGGCCATGCGCTCCCCCGGTTCGACTCGGCCGCCCGGCAACGACCAGCGCCCGACCTCGGGCGGTGTGGCCCGCCGGACCAGTAACACGTGGTCGTGGTGTAGGACCACCGCACCGACGGCGAGTTCGACCCGTCGGGTCACGATTCCAGGCTGCGATGAACCTGAATGGCGCGAGCGACCAGCCCGAACGTCTCGAAAAAGTTCTTGGTGTCGCGATCGCCGGGAAGGGCGACAGCATCGAGCCCAACGAGTGATCGCTTTCGAGCCCATTCCTCTACTGCAGCCATCATTGCCTCTCCGATGCCAACTTTTCGGGCGTCTGGCAACACATAGAGATCGGTGATGCGGGCAATCGCATGGCCGTCGTGAAGCGGGTCAACGTGGCAGGCTGCATAGCCGACGACCGTCGTGTCAATCGTTCCCACGATCACGAGCGCGTCAGGGTCCTCGAGTTCGCGCCGGAGTCCTGCGTCGACCGGTTCTGCGCGGGCGTCGGTTTGTGACCACACCGCTCCGCCGCGCCGCAGTGTGAGTTCGGCGATACCCGCCTCGGCCATGGCGCCCACGACGCCGAGGTCGTCGGCGATTGCGATCCGGGCGGCGACCTGCATCAGCTCCGGCGTTGCCGGATGCGATTGAGCACCGTCGAGCGGTTGCGATTGGCCCTCTCGAAAGCCTCGATGGTGTCGAGTTGCTCGTCGTCAAGTTCGGAGAGCAGCGGGATCACCTCGACGGCAGTGAGCGTGGCGTACTCCACGATCGGCAACTCGGTCCCGATACCGGGCTCGCTCTCGGCGTTTCCGCGGGTCTCGTCGACGGAGTTCGTTGTGAAGAAGGCCTCGACCCCGGTGCGAACTTCGTCGACCAGCTTGGCCGCCTCGGACTGCCCTTGGCGCGCAGCGACGGTGCCGGCCAAGCGAGTGAGGGCCACCTGGCCGCGACCTCGTTCGGCCAACTTGGGCAGGAGGTCCTTTGCCTCAAGCGCAAGCCCGAGGGGTGCGTACACGAGGGCGTCGAGCAGCTTCTCGGTGACGTCGTCGTCGTCAGTCATCGTCGACTCAAACCATCCCGCCACAGTGTGGACACTCACCATCGACCACCGATGCCGGGTTGACCAACAAGAAGCAGTGTGGGCAAGAGAACTCATTCTCCTGCCGTGCCTGGACCGGCTCGGCCTCACCGGTTGCGACCGCTGGTTTCTTCGCTGCCGCCTGCTCGTCGTCTTCGTCGTCTTCGTCATCGCCGGCGGCGATGCGGTCCTTCAGAATCGCATCGAGGTCGGCCTCGACGTCGTCGTCGTCGTCTTCTTCGTCGTCGTCGCCAGAGGGGCGGGCGGGTGTGGCGACGTCATCCTCGTCCTCGTCGTCCTCGTCGTCGCTGGGGCCTTCGTCGAGTTCTTCTTCTTCGAGTTCTTCCTCGTCAAGTTCTTCCTCGTCAAGTTCGTCTTCGTCGAGTTCTTCTTTTTCGATGATTTCGTCGTCAGACATGTCGTACCTGGATTCGAAAGGGGGGACTGCGGCGGATCATAGACACTCGGCCGGGTTGCGCAACGTTATGGCACACAAAACCGACGGTGACGGGTGCCACGGGTCCAGAGTTGCCGGGGATACTGCCCGAGTCTCGTTTGGCGGCGGCACATGGCTGCCAAGACCCGCTGAGTGCTCAGGCGCCCGTTTGGCCCTGGCGCTTTTCCTCGGCGCGGCGCTCAGCATCGAGCCGTCCGAGCGTCGGTTCGGCCGAGTGGTCGACGAACGTCATCGCTTCCGCCACGGCACGATGACCTGCGACCTCAGCGATGGCTGCGTGCATGCGCTGACACACCCGACGGTACGCCTCGTGGCCTTGGGGGCTCGTGCGGAGCTCGAGCATGTGGATCGCCTCGCGGGCGTTGAACTGCATCGAGTAGCGCACCCGGTAGGCCAGCGAAATCGCGTAGGAGGCCTGGTCCGGAAAATCGTCGTGAAGAAGGTCGTGGAGCGCAGCGGAGCGTTCCATCACGGCGTCGAACTCGCCGACGAGCCCAGCGGCATCGACGGCTGGTGGACGCACGAAGCCGTGACGGGGCGACAGTGGCTGCCAGTCGATCGTGAGCATGCGGTGGCGCTGGAGGTCTCGGAAGGCGCCGTAATCGGACAAGACATCGAAGCGATAGTCCGTGCGCTCGAAAGCACGCCCGGGACGCTGACGCCGGTTGGCACGGGAGCCGACGTACGCCTTGATCACCTCAATGCGTTCCTCGACGGTCATGTTGCGCACACGAGCTTCGATCGTCCGCTCGGACAGCGATGAGTGCGGATATAGCATGGCGGTGACCATCTTGATTTCGCCGTCCGGATCGAAATCGACGAGGTCCACGACGTCATCTGCTACCGGTCCACCGGCTTCATCGCCGAAAACCTGTTCGCTCAGGGCCTCCACCGAGGCTCGGGTGTCGTCCATGTACGCCGACGTGCGAACCCCACGCTCAGGGAGGTCAACGCGCTTCAGGAACGACGGCACGACCTTGCGGAGTTCGGTAAGTATGATATCGGCGTACGCGCGGGCCTCGGGCAGCGGGTGGGCCCGCATGCGCAACAGCAGCGCCTCATACGCCTGCCCGGTGCCGTAGATGCCGACATTCGACAGCGAGGCGGCAGGAAGCATGCCGCGGATTGCATCGAGGGCTCGGGCCTTGATCGCTGAGCGGTACGCGAAGTCGGAGTCGTTGGGATCCTTGGGCTGGGCACCGCGGAAGAACTCCTGCAGCTGCGGGATCAACGCCGAATATGCGTCGAACATGCGGTCCATGTCGGCGATGTAACGAGTGCCGAACTCCGAACTCAGCAACTCCGGGTCGCGGTAGTAGCGGTATCGGCCACCGAGGCGTTGGTCGTAGGCGATGTAGCGCGTGGACTGCTCGAGGTACGACATCAGTCGCCCCCACTCGAGCACCTTGGTGAGCACGTTGGAGGCCTGCTCACATGCGAGATGGACGCCGCCGAGCTGGGCGACGGAGTCGTCGCCATATTCGAAGAAGACCTTGTCGTAGAGTTCCTCGGCGCGACGAAGCCCGATCGTCGCGTCGATCGACTGGTCACCCTCGATGTCGAGTTCCCCGACGAACTCCTTCAAGAAGAGTCGGCGCAGGCTCAGCGCAGTTCGCGAGTAACGCGCGAACAGGGCGCCCTTCACAACCTCGGGCAGGTTGACGAGGGCAAAGACGGGCTGGTCGAGATTCGTGAAGTACCGACGGAGGACATCGGCTTCTTCGGCGGTGAACTCTTCGGCGGTGTAGACCGTCATCGGGTCGAGACCTTACGTGGTACCTGGGAACGCGCCGCGGATCGCGCTGCGGCTCTCGTCACTTGCCAGACAGTCGGCGAGTGTGAGCGCCATGGTCAGCGCACCGTCGATGACGGCCCGATCCCCTTCCTCGCGTCCGGCGTGCACTTCGACCACGGGTGTGCGGATCGGTGTGCCCTCTGGTGACACCTTGATCATGGGGTGAATTGCGGGGACCGAGTAGCTGACATTTCCCATGTCGGTCGGTCCAACGACTATCGCAGCCCTCCATCTCCGGGAGTGGGTGACGGCCGACTTCCATTGCGTTCTGGACGTAGAGGTCGAGCAGCGGGCGGTTGTCGATCATGTTGCAGAAGGGAGGGTCGATCCACTTATGGTGCACCTCACAACCGGCGCTGAGGGCTCCGCTGTGGAGACAATCCAGAACACGAGCTTTTAGGGCTTGGAGGGAATCCATGTTGCCGCTTCGGACGTACCACTCGGTGGCGCCTTTCGACGGGACGATGTTGGGCTTGTCGCCGCCGTCGGCAAAGATCCCGTGGATCCGTTCCTCCGGACGGATGTGCTGACGGAGCGCAGCGACGGCGTTGTAGCCGAGCACGGCAGCATCGAGGGCCTTCAGGCCCATGTGGGGACCGGCGGCGGCGTGGGCGGCACGGCCGGCGTTCTGCACGTCGAGTTGCTGAATGGCTATCGTGTGCATGGTGCGAAGGTCGCGGTCGGCGGGATGGACTATCACCGCTAGCCTGATGTCGTCGAAGGCGCCCCGGCGGATCATAAACTCTTTGCCGCCGCCGCCCTCTTCGGCGGGCGTGCCGAGGCTCACGACACGACCGCCGAGCGCCCTCGCGACCTTGGCGACGGCCAGGCCGGCACCGAGACCGGCGGCGCGAATGGTGTTGTGCCCGCAGGCGTGGCTGATACCTGGAAGCGCGTCGTACTCGCAAAGCACGGCGACCGCAGGCCGTCGTCGGCCCCCACCCCGCTCTCGAAGGCAGTCGCCATGTCGTACGCGCTGCGCTCGAGCGCCAAACCCTGTCCTTCTAGCACGCCGGTGAGGGTGTCGTGGGCGTGGTGCTCTTCGAAGTTCAGCTCGGGATTGGCGTGGATCGAGTGCGAGACCTCGAGCAACGTCGGCGTAGGTCCGCTCGCACGATCTCCTAGGCCTCGACGACGTCCATGGACCCGAATCCACCGCTTGGCCGGAGTGGGTTGTCTCAGATCCAGATGTCGACTGCGTCTGGTTCGAGCCGGAGGCTGAGGTTTTGGGCGCCGCCGATCGAACGTCCGTCGAGTCGGATCGGCATGGGTCGTTGAAAGTCGTATTGGACCGCCTCGACTCGTCGGGTTGTGATCGCGGGGTGAGGCAGGTGGGTGCCTAGTTTGAGCCGCGACCGGGCCCGCCAGCGATCCCCGAGACTCATCGTCGATGTTTCGAGCGTGTCGAACCTGCCGTCACCGGGATGGGCCCGTGGCGCAACATTCCAGTTATCCACGAACGCGGCGTTCGCAACGATAAGTACCTGCCCGCGCAGCCATGATCGTCGAGCGACGAGATGGTCGAGGAACCAGTGCAGAACACCATCGACGAGGACAGCGCCGAGGTCGACGGTGACGCGCAACGCTTCCTCGGCCGAGGCCAGATCCGGGGAGGTGGGACCACCGAGCGTCCGCACGAGATCACCACCCCGAAGACCGACGGCCGGGAGTGGACTGTTCGCCCGCCGTTTGGCAGCGATCATCTCAATCGCTGCGGCACTGTCGTCAACGACGATGAGGTCGGCGGGCGGTCGTGCCCGCTCGCCCCAGTTGGTCCCCTTCTCGACGCTCACGGCGCCTGCACCGAACCGGAGAGCGCCACGACGCCGCGATGGATGGCATCGCCGGCGCGGCGAGCCGCACCGGCCGTGGATGGATCGGTGGCGTTCGCCGCGAGCTGACCGAGCAGGTCGGCGAGTTGCTTGATGTTGCGCACGAAGTCACCAGCGGTCATCTCGTCGTTGCGGCCGAGCAACACCCCGAGCGACTCCCCCGCTGCCCAACTGTGGGCAACGGGCGCGAACCCCGGGTCGGGTGATCGGGTCTCGTCGACGCCGGCGCTCCGTTCGGTCGCGTTGATCGACTGAGAGAGCACTTCGAGTTGCCTGAAGCGCTGCATGGCGGTCGGTGAGGGGAACCACGGGTCAGGCGGTGGCGTGGGGCTGCGGTGTTCGTAGGTGAAGCAGGAGGCGAGCGACGCAAGTTCTGGCGCCGTGAGGCCGTCGAAGAGGCCTGCCGTGAGCGCTTCGGTGAGGAGCAAATCGGCTTCGTGATAGATGCCTGCGAGGGTCAGGCCTGATTCGGTGACGGTCCAGCCGTCGAGGTGGCCGCGGTTGCGGAGCACGTCGGTGACGGCGTCAAAGCGGTGAGCGATCGAGGCCCGGTCTCGCCGGGCCCGACGTTCGAGCTGCGTGATTTCGTTCCGGGTGCGCTCCAGCGCCACCCGGGGATCGTCCCGACGCGTTCGTCGACGTCGGGATCGCGCGGAGTGCCCGGCGCCGGCCCGACGGATCCGACTGGCGACATCTTGTCGATAGTCGATCCGCTCGGGAGCCATCGGGAACGGCAGATCGATCCGGCCGATCGTGTGTGGTGCAGCGTCCAGCTCCTCGAGGCGCCATCGGACCTCGCGGCTGCTCTCGTTGACGAGGCGAACCCGAGCCCGACCGCCCTTACGCCAACTCACACCCAGCACCGCGAGGCGGAGACCGTCGTCGTCGACAACGAGGTCGCCTGGCCGCAGCCGGCCCACGGCGTCGCTGATCGCATCGGGGCTGTCGACCCGCAGTTCGTCGAGCGGTGGCAGTTCGGCGACCGTTGCCGCAAGGCCGCGCTCGCGGTCGCGTTCTCGGGCAAGGCGTTGTTCGAGTCGGGCAACGCCCGTGTCGGCTTGGTACTGCGCGAACGAGCGGGCCAGCAACGCTCGGGCGGCTTCGGCGTCGAGCCGTTGGAGCAGGTTGGTGGCCATGTTGTAGGTCGGGCGAAACGCCGACCGCAGCCGGAAGCTCTTGCTGCCGGCGAGCCCGGCGACCTGCTCGAACCGGACGAACGGTGACCATGGAACGATCGCATGCCCGGTCTCGTCGAGTCCCCGCCGCCCAGCCCGGCCCGTGAGCTGGGTGAACTGGGCTGGTGTGAGCTGTTCGTGGGTCTCGCCGGTGAACTTGGTGAGCTTGTCGACCACCACGCTGCGAGCGGGAAGGTTCACGCCCAGCGCAAGTGTCTCGGTGGCGAAGACGACCCGGACGAGCCCTTCCGCGAAACACTGCTCTACCGTCTCCTTGAACGCCGGAATGAGACCTGCATGGTGGCTCGCAATACCGCGCTCGAGGCGATTGCGCCATGCGCTCGTATCGAGCACGGCGAGGTCGGCTGTCGGCAGGCCTCCCAGACGCTCGTCGGCGATCGCGCTGATGCGGTCGGCCTCGGCGGAGTCGGTGAAGCGGGCACCCGCCCGGTCGAGTTGCTCGGCGGCCTCATCGCAGCCGCGCCGACTGAAGAGGAACCAGATTACCGGCAACAGGTCGTCGCCTTCGAGATGATCGAGCACGTCGAGCCGCGTCGGTGTCATGTACGGGCTTTTCTCCCGCTTGCCGCGATCATTGCGGCGTCCACGGCGCAGGTCGGCGTCGAAGTGGTGACCTTCACTGTTGGGCTCTCCCCCGACGAGGGTGGAGATGACGTGAAGCCGGTGCCCGCGTCGATCGCCCACTGCGTAGAGATTGGTGAGTTCGACCGGCCGCCGTCGCTCGACGACGCAGCCGGTCGCGCCTCGGATCGACTCAATCCAGCCGGCCAGTTCGTCGGTGTTCGACACGGTGGCCGACAGACATACCAGCTTCACATGGGCCGGCAGGTGGAGCATGACCTCTTCCCAGACCGGTCCCCGAAAGGTGTCCTCGAGGTAATGCACCTCATCCATGATGACGAAGGCGAGGTCGTCGAGTGCCCGCCCCTCGTAAAGCATGTTGCGCAAGACCTCGGTGGTCATCACGACGATGTCGGCGTCTGCGTTGATTGCGTTGTCGCCCGTGAGTAATCCGACCCGCGACGAGCCGATCCGTGCGCTCAGGTCGCGATACTTTTGGTTCGAAAGCGCCTTGATCGGGGCTGTGTAGAACGCCCGCCTGCGCTCGCGCAGCGCTTGGTCGATCGCATGTTCGGCGACGACGGTCTTGCCGCTACCGGTGGGCGCGGCGACAAGGACAGATCGCCCGGCATCGAGGTGTTCGATGGCGTCCATCTGAAAGCGGTCGAGGATGAAGTCGCGTCCGGATGAGGTCACGAATCCTTCGCCGCTTTCCGAGACTGTCGCTCGCGCAGGAACCCGAACACGATTGAGATCTCGTAGAACAACCACATCGGGACCGACAGGATCATCAGTGTGAACGGATCACCGGACGGCGTGATGAACGCCACGAGGATCACGATGCCGACGATGGCGTACTGACGGCCGCGGACAAGCTTGCGGTAGTCGAGAATGCGCAGAATCTGAAGGAAGATCAGGACGATCGGGAACTCAAACGCGACTCCGAACGCAACGATCATCTTGATTACGAAGCCGAGATAGTCGCCGGGAGCGAACAGACTCGTGAAGTCCTCGCCGCCGACCTGGCTGAGAAAGTCAAGCGCTCGCTCGATGCTCCAATAGGCGAGACCGGCGCCTGAGAAGAAGAGCGCCACGCCACCCCAGACGAACGGCAGGGCATAGCGCTTTTCGTGGCTGTGCAGACCAGGGGCGACGAAGGCCCAGAACTGCCAGAGGATCATCGGCATCGCGACGATGACGCCGCCGTACCCGGCAACGGTGAGCCGCACGCTAAAGGGTTCGAGCGGATTGCGGACGTAGAGCTGGCACTCCTCCCCCGCTTCTAACGTCCGGCAATACGGCTCCAGCAGGAACTCGATGATCTGTGGGTAAAAGATCCAGGCGATGATCGCGCCGATACCGACCGAGGCGAAGGCGATGATCAGGCGCCGACGCAACTCCGTCAGGTGCTCGAGCATCGTCATGCGGCTCTCGTCGCCGGCCGGCGCCCCCTCGTCGCTCATGCGTCGGGTGCCGGAGGATCGTCGCCGTCGCCACCGTCGGAGGCTGATGGCAGTGGAGGATCGATATCGCTGAGCGGGGTTTTGAGCGCGTCAGCCGCGGCCGACGCAGCCTGGTTGAACGGATCGAGCATGTCGGCCTTGGCCTGCTCGGCGGCCCGCATCGGCTCTTGCATCGCTTCGCGCATCTCACGCTGAAAGCCACCGGACATCCGCCGGATCTCGTTGATCGCTCGGCCGACCTGCCGCGCTGCGTCAGGCAACCTGTTGGGCCCAAGTACGAGAAGGGCAACGAAGAAGATGACGAGCAATTCGCCGCTGCCGAGATTCCCCACGCCTCGATGCTACCGACGTCTGTTGGGGTCCTGGGACCAGGACCGGGGTCGTCGACCTAGGCGAAGACGGGCATCGCTGGTTTGAGCGAGCGCACGTTCACCGAGCCGATTGGACGCCCGCACGAGGTCGTCGGTGGCGACGGCAGTGGCGGCCGACCGGCGCAGCGACGATCGGAGAGCGCCGAGGTGACGTTCTACGGCACGCAACCCAACCGTGAGGCTGCCGAGGGCGAGGACCATGGCAAGAGCCGGCAGCAGGAGCGAGATAGGCACGGGGGCACCGTAGCCGCCGAGCCGACGTGCACTCCGGTTGGGCGCTTCCCGAGCAGGTGGGTGCCTAGGACCGCTCCGGGTGTGTCGATCGGCAGGAGAAGTGCCACGATACGCCGTGATGACGACTCGAATTCGCGCCCGCTGGTCCCCACCTGTGCTCTTTGCGCATCGTGGCGCAAAGGCCCACGCCCCCGAAAACACCCTCGAGGGCTTCGAACTGGCCGCCAAGCTTGGAGCGACCGGGCTCGAGACCGACGCCTGGCGCACCCGCGACGGTGAGGTCGTGCTCGATCACGACGGCCGGCACCGCCTATTCCCGCGCAAGGCGATCGCCGAGGTCGACCGAGATGACCTGAAGTCCCACATCCCCACGCTCGGTGAGCTCTACGCAACGGTGGGTACTGACTTCCCGCTCAGTGTCGATGTGAAGGATCCCGCGACTTTTGAACCGATGATCGAGGTGGCCCGCCACCACGGCGCACTCGAGCGGCTCTGGGTCTGTCATCCTGATCTCGAGCTCCTGCAACAGTGGCGCGACCTCTCACCCGAGGTGCACCTCGTGAACTCGACGTCGCTCGAAGCGCTCCCCCACGGCCCTGAACGTCGAGCCGCGGAACTTGCTGCAGCGCGGATCGACGCCGTCAACCTCCGTCAGCAGTACTGGACCGGTGGGCTCACCACGCTCTTCCATCGATTCGACGTGTTGTGTTTCGGCTGGGATGCCCAGCACGAGCGGCAGATCGCTCGTCTCATCGACATGGGCGTGGATGCCGTCTACAGCGATTTCGTGGACCGCATGGTTGCTGTTGTTGCGACCTTCGAGGGCGATGCCCGCTTGGTGATCGACGACGACAGCGACTGACGCAGGTTCGGTCTATAGGAACCCGAGATCGCCAAGCGGCCAGACCTTCAGGAACGCGCGACCGACGAGTGCATCCTCCTTGATCGGACCGAAAGAGCGGCTGTCGGTGGAGTTGTCACGGTTGTCGCCTAGCACGAAGTACCAACCTTCGGCCAGCGTGCAAAGGTCGGCTGAGGGCGTGTTGGTACAGCCCTCGCTCACGATCGCCGCCGAGTTCGGGTGGGTATCGCCGTCAAGGTACGGCTCGTTCAGGAGTTGGCCGTCGATGAAAACCTCGCCGTCGACGAAGGTGATTGTCTCTCCTGGCAAGGCGGCGACCCGCTTGATGAAGTCCGTGATGCTGCCGGGCGCGGCAGGCGGCTTCTCGAACACGACGATGTCGCCTCGGTCGATGTTGCCGATTCGATAGCTGAGCTTGTTGACCAGCACGCGGTCGTTGACGTTGAGTGTTTCGGTCATCGACTCCGACGGGATGTAGAACGCCTGGAGGAGAAATGCCTTGATCACCAAGGCGACTGCGAGCGCACCGACCGCAACCGCAACCCACTCGATTAGCGATCGCAACGAGGACTCGATGCGATGGCTCGAATGCCTTCCGCCACGAGTGCCAACGGGAGCGACGTCGGTGTCGTCGCTCCAGAAGGAGGTATCCTCCGGCGGATCCTGTTCTTCAGGGAACGACGAGCTGTTCTCAGAGGGCTCAGACTCTTCAGCGGGCACGAAACCGGTCGGAGGACGGAAGTCGGGGTCGTTCACAGGTGCACCCTATCGTTTGGTTGCCCACCGGTCGGCTCACGGTGACCCGGGGCAGGCGCCGTCAGGCGTACCGGGCCAGGATGCGATCGGCGGCGGAGCTGGCGAGCTCAGTACCCAGCGAGGGGTCGGCCTTGAGCACGGTGGCCTCGGGCCCGAGGCGCAACAGGAGACGTTCGAGCCAGGCCCGAGCGGAGACCGCCATGGTTACAATGAGCTGCTCGCCATCGTTGTCGATCGAGTCGACCGGGTACTGCTCCACGACCCAGCGTGCGGTCGCCGCAAGCTGGAGGGTGACGCGCGGATCCTTGCTCGACGGCGTGAACGCACCGTCGACGCTTGCGTCGCTGTGTTCGACGTGAATGTTGGTGGCGACGGTGGTGCGAATGCGATCGAGCCGGAAGACTCGCACCCCCTCGGCTTGATGGCACCAACCGCTGAGGTACCAGTTGCCCTGATCGCTGAAGATTTTCGCCGGCTCAACGCGTCGAGTGCTGAGCTCATCACGGCCATAGGAATAGTATTCAAGCTCAACCTGCAGCCCCCGTTCGAAGGCATCTCGCAGAACGCCGAGGGTGTCGGCGGGTGCAGCGCCGAGGCGAACGTCGACCGCGCGCTCAGCACCATCCCCGAGTGCTGTTCCGAGTTTGGTGAGCGCCCGCAGCAGCGGTGAGGGCGCTTTGCTTTCGCCCTCGTCGGCGGCGCCGGTGTCGGTCATGGCGAGGACCGAGCGACCGGCGGTAAGCAGGCGAGCACCATCTTCCAGCGACAGGCGCAGCGGTCGCGAGAACCAGTTGGCGTAACGGATGCTGACCTGGTCGTCGGAGACGTCGACCTCGATCAGGGAGTCAGGCGTGAACGGGTACACCCCAACGAAGAACACGATCTCCTGAAGATCCTCCAGGAGCTGCGTTCGGGGGTAGGCGAAGCGAGCGACGATGTCGTCGATCGGTACACCGTCGGGCTGATCGGCCACCCAGGGGATCACCGACAAGAGCCGGGCCAGCCGGTCGCGTGCGTTGAGACGAGCACTCATCGCTGGGCCTCCAACCACTCGACGAAGTCGTCGCGGAGATCAGGGGGTTCGAGGATCTCCGCGTGTTCGAGGAAGGACAGCACGAACGAGCGAAACGCATCAATGTTCCGGACGTCGAGCGTGGCGGTGACTGATCCGTCGGGCCGATCGACGACGTCGCCGAGAATGTGGCGGGCGTAAGCGGCCTGATCGGCGTCGACCACGATCGTCGCCTTGACAGTCGGCCCGTCGCCGAGTTCCCAGCCGCGAAGATCGATGGGCTCATTCATGTCGCCGATCGGTGCTTTCGCAGGACCGCTGAGCGAAACGTCGCCCTCGATGCGATCGACGCGATAAAGGCGCTGATCATTGCGAAGGCGGTCAAAGCCGCTCAGATACCAGTGGCCACGCGTGAACGACAGTTTCCACGGCTCGACGATCCGCTCGACGTCGCTGTACGTGAACGACAGGGCCCGACGGTCGACGGCCGCACCAATCATGGTGGCAAGCGTGTCGTTGAATGGGACCCTGCCCAGACTGTTGGCTGGTGCGACTCCACCGGCCGCACCGAGTTTCACGAGTGCGGTGTCGTCGCCGTCGAGTCGGACGAGGTTGGTGGCGAGATGGAGCGCAGCGAGCTCGTCGACTTCGAAGGCGAGTTCCGTGCCGGCGTACTCGTCACGGTCGAGTCGGTAGCCGTCGACGGGTGGGTCGACCCCGGGCACGGGTTCGACCCGCAAGGGCATGCCCATGGAGCGCAGATCGTCTTTGTCGCGTTCAAAAGCTCGTCGGAAGGTGGCTTTGGTGTCGGGGTAGCCGCCGACCCGATCACGCAGCTCTTCGGCAGTGAGCGGGATCTCGGCGTGGAGCAGCGCAGCGGTGAGGTTGAGCAACCGCTCGAGCTTGTCCATCAGGTAGGCCTCCCTGTCACAACGACGCGATTAACTTATCGACCCGCTCGTCGTCAGCCTTGAACGGGTCCTTACACAAAACGGTGCGTTGCGCTTGGTCGTTGAGCTTCAGATGAACCCAATCGACGGTGTAATCCCGCTTGCGTTCCTTGGCCCGCTTGATGAACTCACCCCGGAGTCGAGCTCGAGTGGTCTGCGGCGGGTGCTCGACGGCGTGAGAGATCTCTTCATCGGTGACGATTCGGTCGACCATGCCCTTGCGCTGCATTCGGTAGAAGAGGCCTCGCTCACGGTTGATATCGTGATACTGCAGATCGACGAGAGCGACTCGGGCATCGCTGAGGGTGAGGTCGTGACGCTCCCGGTACGCCTCGATCAGCTTGTACTTGATGACCCAGTCGAGTTCTCGGTCGAGCTTGAGCGGATCGTCCTCGAGGTGGCTGAGCGTGTACTCCCACATATCGAGGGCGAGCTGTTCTTCATCGGTGAGGTCGTGGTGATCGGCGAAGCGAAGTGCCCGGTTGAGATATTCGCTCTGGATGTCAAGGGCGGAGACCTCGCGCCCGTTGGCGAGACGAACCCGCTGGGTGCAGGTCATGTCGTGGCTGATCTCGCGAATCGCACGGATCGGATTCTCGAGGGTCATGTCGCGGAGAACGACCTGGGGCTCTTCGAGCATGCGCAACATGAGTGAGCACGCACCCACCTTCAAGAAGTTGGTGTACTCACTCATGTTCGAGTCGCCCACGATCACGTGGAGCCGGCGGTAGCGCTCGGCGTCAGCGTGGGGTTCGTCGCGGGTGTTGATGATCGGGCGGCTTCGCGTGGTGGCAGAGCTGACGCCTTCCCAGATGTGCTCGGCTCGCTGGCTGACGCAATATCTGGCGCCCCGCGCCGTCTGCAGGACCTTGCCGGCACCGGCGTAGATCTGGCGGCTGACGAGGAAGGGAATGAGCACCTCGGCATACGACGAAAAATCATCGCGGCGGCTCGTGCAGTAGTTCTCGTGGCAGCCGTAGCTGTTGCCGGCGGAATCGGTGTTGTTCTTGAATAGGTAGACGTCGCCGTGCACGCCTTCGTCGCCGAGGCGCTGCTCGGCACTGGTGAGAAGCTGTTCGAGGATCCGCTCCCCTGCCTTGTCGTGCACGACGAGTTCACGCACGCTGTCGCACTCGGGTGTGGCGTACTCGGGGTGGCTGCCAACGTCCAGGTAGAGCCGAGCCCCGTTGGCAAGAAAGACGTTGCTGCTGCGACCCCACGAGACCACCCGGCGGAAGAGGTATCGGGCTACTTCGTCGGGACTCAGCCGCCGTTGGCCGCGCAGGGTGCAGGTGACGCCGTATTCGTTTTCGATACCGAAGATCCGTCGCTGCACACCGCCAACTTAACGTCATCATCGACCTTGGGCGCGGTCGGCGTCAGCCCTTGTTCGACGTCGTCGCTCGGTCGGGTGGCGGCGCCAGCCTGGCTGGGTGTCAGGCGAGCAGTTCGGTGATTTCGGGGTCGTCGAGCCGCCGGAACGTTCGGCGATGGTCACCCCGTTCCAGCACGGCGACTTCAAGCGCGTCTGCCGTGAGCGCGCGTTCTGGTCCGCCGAGCGCAACTACGGCTTGGCGGAGACCGTCAGCAAGGGTGGGAGGCTGCTCGAATGTGCCGAGCCGCTCTGCAATCGCTTCGGTCTCACCCCCCAGCACCACCGACATGTCCTCGTCGATGACGGTGCCGTCGTACAGGATGTGGAAGAGCTGGTCGCCGGACCCGTCGGCGGCGTGGCCGATCTCGGCCACGAGAATCTCAACCTCCATCGGCTTCATCTCGTGGGTGAAGATCTGACCGAGGCTTTGCGCATACTGGTTGGCGAGGCTCCGAGCATCGACGTCCTCGCGGCTGAACGAATAGCCCTTCATGTCGGCGTGACGAACACCTGCGATGCGGAGCTGATCGAACTCGTTGTATTTGCCGACCCCGGCGAACGCGATCCGGTCGTAGATCTCGCTGACCTTCCGCAGCGTCGACGAGGTGTTTTCGGCGCAGATTGCAACACCGTTGTCGAATCGGAACCCGACGAGGCTCCTACCGCGAGCGATGCCCTTGCGGGCGTAATCGGCGCGGTCCTTCATGACCTGCTCGGGGGCGACGTAGAACGGCATGTTCATGGTGGTCAGTTTCCCTGTCGGCGGGCAATGAGCGTCTGGGTGCGGGCGGCGAGGTCATCGTCACTGATTCGGGTGTAGCCGCCGGCGGTGATCGTGGCGACGATCGGGTAGATGCCGCGGATCGGGTCGGGGCCACCGGTGGCCGAGTCCTCGTCGGCAGCTTCGAACAGGGCCTCGATTGCAAGGTCGGTGACTGCCGCGGTGTCCATGCCCTGGCGGTAGCCGAGCTTTACGACCGTGCCGGCGTGTACGCTCCCCGAACCGGTCGACGCGTGGTCGGCCTCTTCGTAGCGGCCACCGGTGATATCGAATTCGTAGAGTCGGCCCTCACCGCGGCTGAGGTCGAAGCCGGCGAAGATCGGCACGACGACCATGCCTTGCATGGCCATGGGCAGGTTGCCGCGGATCATTTGGCTGAGCTGGTTGGCCTTGCCTTCGAGGCTGAGCGCCGTGCCCTCGACCTTTTCGTAGTGCTCGAGCTGGAGTTGGAACAGCTTTACCATCTCGATCGCCGGGCCGGCGGCGCCGGCGATTGCGACGCCGCTGTGACGGTCGGCTGGGAAGACCTTCTCAAGCGTGCGGTGGCTGATCAGGTTGCCTGTGGTGGCGCGACGGTCACCGGCCAACAGCACGCCGTCGGCGAAGCGGATTGCGACGCAGGTCGTACCGTGGCGGTAGTCGTGGGGGTCGAGCGCTCCGTCGATCGGCGACGGCGCGTCCCCTCTCGATGCGAGCAGTCGGTTGAAGTCGGGTCCCGGATCGTCCTGGACGCTGAACAGCGGGAGATTCATCGGGGCTACTGTCCGCCCTTCTGGATGTAGCTCTTCACGAAGTCCTCGGCGTTGGTCTCGAGGACCTCGTCGATCTCGTCGAGCAGGTCGTCGAGCTCGGCTTTGAGTTCTTCGCCGCGCTCGGATGCTGACGGGTTGCCGGCCGCCTCGTTCTCACGCTCATTGGGGGCTGGCTTGCGGATCTGCTCGCGTTCGGCCATGACGTCTCCCTGGTCGCTCGGTCAGGTCCCGAGCCGTCGGAGCAGCTCGGCAGCGCTTTCGCACTCGTCGAATAACGTACCCACATGGGCACGGGTCCCGCGCATCGGCTCCATCATTGGCACCCGCCGGAGCGCATCGGAGCCGATGTCGAAGACGAGAGAATCCCAGTTGGCGGCGACGACCTGCTCTGGAAAGGTGTCGATGCAGCGCCCGCGGAAATAGGCACGGGTATCGGCGGGCGGCTCGCTGATCGCCGCGATCGCCTCCGTGTCGGTGACGAGTTGCTCGAGGCCAACCCGCCACGCAAGCCCCTTGTCAGGACGCATGTCGGTGTACTGGATGTCCATCGCCCGCAGTTTGGGGTCGGTCCACGTGAGGCCGTGGCGTTCGCGGTATCCCTCGATTAGCCGAAATTTGGCGACCCAGTCGAGCTGGTCGGCGAGTTCCATGGGGTCGCGTTCGAGGCCGGCCAGTACCTGCTCCCAACGGCGCAGGACCTCGTGGGTGGTCTCACCACCCGTTGCGTCGGTCCCGTGGCGATCGACGTACTCCTTGGCGAGATCGAGCAGCTCCCACTGCACTTCGAGTGCGGTGATCGTCGAGCCATCGGCCAGCGGAAGGCCCTCTCGGAGGGTGAGGTCGTGGCTCACGTGACGCATCGAGGCCACGGGGGATGCGAACTCGAATTCATGCGGGATGAGGTCGTCTTCGACCATGGAGAGCACGAGGGCGGTCGTGCCGACTTTTAGGAAGGTAGCGACCTGCGACGGATTGGCGTCGCCGACGATCACGTGCAGCCGCCGATACTTGCGAGCGTCAGCGTGGGGTTCGTCGCGGGTGTTGATGATCGGCCGTTTCAGCGTGGTCTCGAGCCCAACCTCTTCTTCGAAGAAGTCGGCGCGCTGGGTGAGCTGATAGTGCACTTCGTCGGTTCGCTGGCCAGGCAGTTCGGCGCCGACCTTGCCGGCTCCCGTAAAGATTTGACGGGTGATGAAGTGCGCAGTGCAGTGGCGAACGATCCGGCCAAACGGGGTGGCGCGACTCACAAGATAGTTCTCGTGGGTGCCGTAGGAGTTGCCCTTGCCGTCGGAATTGTTCTTGTACAGCACCAGCTCCTGGCCCGCCGGGAGCAGCTCGTGTGCGGCGGCCATCGAACGTTGGATGATCAGTTCGCCGGCGCGGTCGTACAGGACGGCGCTGCGTGGGTCGGCGACCTCTGGAGTCGACATCTCCGGGTGGGCATGGTCGACGTAGTAGCGGGCGCCGTTGCGGAGCACGGCATTGACGAGGTGCGTCTCAACCTCCGGCGGCAGCGCTCCGAGAGGGCTGAAGCCGCGTGCATCGGCTCCGGGGGTCTCGTCGATGAAGTCCCAGGCGATCACATCCGAGCGTGCGTCGGGCTTGTAGCCCTCGGATGCTAGGAATGCGTTGATCAGCAGCGACGACGCCGTGATCGGGTTGGGATCGTCGGTGCCGCGGTGGACGATTCCATACTCGGTCTCGATGCCGAAGGTCTTGGCGATGGCCATCGGCCGAACCCTACTCATTCCTCGCCGCGACGCCCGATTGGCCACCTGACGATTCGGCGAGGTCAGTCGGCGGCGGCTGGTTCGTCGACGATGCGGCGTCGATAGCGGCGGCCGAGGCTCGTCAGGATCTCGTAAGGGATCGTGTCGGCGGCGACGGCAACATCATCGATGGTGATGGTGGGCCCGATTAGTTCGGCGGTGGATCCGGCGGTGACGACGATGTCGGTTGGCAGTTCGGAGATGTCGACGGTGATGAGGTCCATCGATACCCGGCCGACGATCGGTGCGGTGTGGCCGTCGAACGCGACCCGGCCGCGTCCTGACTGGGCCCGAAGAAAGCCGTCGCCGTAGCCCACCCCGATGGTCGCAACACGGCGCTCCCCGGCAGTCGTGTGGGTCGCTCCGTAACCGATGGTGTCGCCACCGGCGACCGTGCGGACCTGAAGCACGGGCGAGTGGAGGTTGACGACCGGCTGAAGACCGAGACGTCGTCCGGGACTCGGGTCGGAGCCGTAGAGGCCGACGCCGGGACGGACATGATCGAGGTGGAATGTCGGGCCAAGCGCGATGCCAGGCGTGTTCGCAAGCGACGCCACCCCCATTGGCAACCCCGCCCGGATTCGGTGATACGCCGCCAACTGGCGCTCGTTCTGGGTCGTGTCAGGGTCGTCGGCCGAGGCGAGGTGACTCATGACGTGCACGACGTCGAGTTGCTGGAGTTTTGAAGGGTCGGCGAGGAGTGCGGCGGTGTCGGCGGCATCGAGTCCCGTGCGGTTCATGCCAGTGTCGAGGTGAAGGCTGCACCGAAGGCGGTCCGGACGTCCGGCCGACAGCAAGGACCAGCGTCCGATCTGCTCGGCGCTGATCAACACTGGGGCGAGATCGTGGGCGATCAGTTGCTCGGTGGTGCCCGGGTGAGCGCCGGCGAGCACGAAGATATCGACTTCGGGTAGGGCCACGCGCAGATCAATGCCTTCGCTGACCTCGGCGACGAAGAACTCGGTGCACCCCTCCTGCGCGAGTGCCTGAGCCACCGGAATGGCGCCGAGGCCATAGGCATCGGCTTTGACCGTCGCTGCAACCTGCACACCCGCGGCGTGCTCGCCGAGACGCCGCCAGTTCGCTCGGACGGCGGCGAGGTCGATGACGAGTTCGGAGGCGGCAAGGGGTGGCGGCACCATGGGCTCAGTCTCCCCGATCCGAGCGACGAACCGAGATCAGAGGATCTGGGAGAGGAACAGCTTGGTGCGGTCCTCTTCGGGCGAGGTGAAGAAGTGCTCGGGCGTGCCGGTCTCTACGATCTCGCCGGACTCCATGAAGATGATCCGGTCGGCGACCTCTCGGGCAAAGCCCATCTCGTGGGTGACCACGATCATGGTCATACCACCGCGAGCGAGATCCTTCATCACGTCGAGGACTTCCTTGATCATCTCCGGGTCGAGTGCCGAGGTCGGCTCGTCAAAGAGCATGACGCGGGGTTCCATCGCAAGAGCCCGGGCGATCGCCACCCGCTGTTGCTGGCCGCCGGACAGCTGGCCGGGGAACTTGTCGGCCTGTTCGGGAATGCCGACCCGCTCAAGGAGCTGGGTGGCCAAGGCCTCGGCTTCGCCCCGAGGCTTCTTGCGGACCCAGATGGGCGCCAACGTGATGTTGTCCCGCACCGTCAGGTGCGGAAAAAGGTTGAACTGCTGGAAAACCATGCCGACTTCGGAGCGAATTTTCTCGATGTTGCGTGTGTCGTTCGTGAGTTCGACACCGTCGACGATGATGCGGCCTCCCTGGTGTTGTTCGAGCCGGTTGATACAGCGGATCCACGTCGACTTACCCGACCCTGAGGGACCAAGGACGACGACCACCTCGCGCTCTTTGATTGTTGCCGACACGCCTTTCAGGGCCTGGAAGTCGCCGTACCACTTGTCGACACCCTCACAGGTAATCATGTCGTCGCGTGCGGCCAACTCTTCGGTGACGGCAACGGTTGCGTCGTTGATGCTCATGGTTGCTACCTTTCACCAACGCCAAGATTTTTCTCGAGGCGCTGGGAGTACTTGGACAGGGCGAAGGCGCCGACGAAGTAGATGACGCAGATGAACAGGAGCGCGGGCTTGCGCTCACCGAGGAATTCCGGCTGGTTCGGGATGATGTCGCGGGCCATGCGGAGGAAGTCGAATACGCCGACGATCGCGAGAAGTGAAGTCTCTTTGTAGGTCGCGATCGCTTGACCGACGAGTGGCGGGATCGAGACCCGGAGGCCTTGCGGCAAGACGATGAAACCGGTGCGCTGCACTGTGGTCAGGCCGAGTGCGTCGCTCGCTTCGTACTGTCCCCGCCGCACGGCCTGGAGTCCGCCACGGACGTTCTCGGCGAGATACCCCGCCGAGAAGAGCACGAATGCGATCGTGACCGCGGCCAGAAGCGCCAGTTCCATGCCCTCAGGCAGGAACAAGTTCACGAACACGGTGAAGAAGAAGAGCATCGTGATGAGCGGCACGCCGCGGAAGGACTCGATGTAGATCGTTGCGAGAAGGCGGAAGATCGGCAGACGAGAGGTGCGAGCCAGTGCGAGCAACACACCGAGCGGGAAGCTGAACAGCAAGGTGAAGACCGTGACGTAGATCGACACCATGAAGCCGCCGGCGAAGTCTTCGGTGGGGACTTCGATTGATGATGGTGTATTGATGATGGAGACCATCATGTGGAAGATCGTGACCGTGCCGATCCAGCCGTAGACGAGCGTCAGCCGTTGGCGGGTTTCACCGATGAAGTTCGGGGCGAGCAGCGCAGCGAGACCGAGCAGCAGGAAGCTGAGCCGCACCTTCTGGAGCATGCCGAACCAGCCGAAGAAGGCAGCGATCCACGTGAAGGCGGCGATAGCCAAGACGAGCACGGCGAGCACGCGCCCGAGCTCGCCAATGCCGGGTTTGGTGAGTGCCCACATCAGGGCAGCGCCACCGATCCCGAAGGCGAGCCAGAGCGGAACATCGACGGCAGCGACATAATCCCAATCGAACTCCGGGCCGCGGAGGATGGCGAAGAACGTGACGAATGGGGTCAGGAACCAACCGAGGGTCAGCAGAACCTTGAGCCTCGGCTCGAAAGCGTTTCCCCGGAGACGCCGGCCGAGCAGGTACGCCCCGACGAGGACCATGAACATGACCGTCCACGGGTTTCGGGTGGTCTCAGCTACCTTGACACCTGGCTCGAAGTTGAAGCCGCTGACTCCCGTCTCCTCGTCGGTGGAGAAGGTGTAGTTGCCCCAGTTGTACCACCAAGCTGTCGAGATCAGGGCGCCGATACCGGCGAAGCTGAAGGGAATCGCTGGCAGGAATGTGCTGCAGCGACGTTTGCTGCCGAGACCGAACCAGATCGCAGCGGCGATGCCGATCAGGACGAGGCCGATCAGGAGCCAACCGCTGCGGCTGGAGATGGCGTCGCCGTAGGACTCCCGCACGACCGACAGCCCTTGGCTCGGGGCCGGTGAGCCGTCGAGGTACACGAGGCTACCCAAGCCGTCACGCGCCAAGGGCGCACCGTCGGCGTCGGCGAGGAGGGGTGTACCGTCGTCGCCGACCAGCACGGAGGGCTGACGCAGTAACACGCCGAGCACCACGAGTCCACCCCACCCCACGAACCAGGTGGCGACCTTCTTCATCGAGATGCCCTGGCCCACCCTCATGAGGCCGAGTCCCACTCCACTGAGGGCGAGGACCAGGCCGAGCGAGATCCAGACCCGGTGGTAATCGGACTCGGGGTATGCCTGGGTGAACAGCAGCCGCAGGTTGACCCGAACCGAGTTCCAGTTGGTCTCCTCGCTGAAGATGAAGTTCAGCAACTGCTGGTACGAGAAGAGCCCGAGCAAGGTGAACACGATGGTCAGCGCCGAACTGCGCGCGACGGCCCAGACGCTTCCTTGTCCGCCGCCGAAGAGGTTGCGCTGCATCCATTCGAGTGGCGGAAGGCTTGGTTCCTCGGGGCGGGTGGCCACGTTGGGTTCGGGCGTGGTCTGAGTGTTGAGCTGTGTGTTCTCCATGTCAGCGCTCCACGATTGCGAGTCGGACATTGAAGAAGTTCACTACGACGCTGATTGTCAGGGAACAGGCGAGATAGAACCCCATCCAGATGGCAAAGACCTCGAGGCTCTTGCCGGTCTGGTTGTACACGGTCTGCCCGACCTGCACGAGGTCGCTGGCACCGACGGCGATCGCGAGCGACGTGTTCTTGGTGAGGTTTAGGTACTGGTTGCCGAGGGGCGGCAGGCTGACTCGGAATGCCTGCGGCAGGATGACCCGCCGAAGCATGGTCGACCGTCGCAGCCCAATGGCCTGCGCAGCTTCGGTCTGACCTTTCGAAACCGCGAGGATGCCCGCCCGGACGATCTCAGCGATGAACGCTGCCGTGTAGAGCACGATGCCGAAGAAGACCGCTGCGAAACCCTGTGAGAAATTGAGACCGCCAGGCCCGGGGTTGGGGAAGTTGCCGCGTTGCTCGAAGTCGGGCCGCCCGAGACCCAGAGGCCCACCGTCGCGGCCATCGCCGAATTTGTCTCCGAGCACGTTGAACAGGTCGCTGCCTGAATTAACGAGCCAACTTGACCCGCCAGGCCACAGGATCCAGATGAACGCTCCGGCGAAGACGGCGCCCACGCCGGCGAAGATCATGCGGAAGTAGTCGTCGTCGGTGAGCTTGGCGAGGCCGGCCGGCGTGCGACGTCTGTTGAGGAAGCGGCGGATCCGGTTCGCAGCGGCACCAACGGCAAGCACCGTGAGCAGCACCTGGACGAGGTCGGCGGGCACCGAGTCGATGCCGTCGGCAATGGTGTCGAAGATTCCGCCGACCCAGCCGACGACCGGATGGAGGAACCAGCCGATCGCCCCAAAGACGGCAATGACGCCGAGCATCGAGCCGGTCGGGTAGGTCGTCACCCCGGTGGCGTCCTGTTGGGCCTGTCGTCGCCTTCGGAAGAAGCTGCCGATGATTGCGCCGATCAGGATAAAGACCATCCATTGGTAGAACCCGTCGGCGATATGGACCCGAGGCACGGACACGCCCTTGTTGGAGACGTGAAGCCAGCTGTTGATTGGTCCGACGCCGGCATTGAAGTTCTCGAGGCCGGACAGGATGGCGAAGAAGATGATGATGTGGACGAGTAGCGGGATGTTGCGCTCGTACTCGATGAAGACACTCGAGGTCTTGTAGACGATCCAGTTGTTCGACAACCTCGCGACACCCACCAGGATGCCGATAACCGTGGCAAGGAAGATACCGCCAGCTGCAAGGCGGATCGTGTTGACCATGCCCGCATACAAGGCCCTGCCACCCGTGTCGGGTTGGTCGTCGATCGTGCCGTTGAGGTTGATGCCCGGGTCGATCTCGAGGAAGTCGAACCCGGTCTTGATGCTCTTGGCCTCGAGGTTGTCACCTGCCTGAACGGCGAGGAACCAGAGGGCGGCGACCACCAACACGAGGGTGACGACTTGGGCGAACCACTTCACCACAACGGCATCGCGGTATAGAGGTGGTCGTTGTGTCGCGGCGGTTGCCAAGGAACGGTCGGCTGTGTTGGACACCCTCGTGTTCCCCCAGCGTGGTGTGCTGTTTCGAGCGGTCCTCGAACAGTGGCTCGGGGGCTGAACCGTAGACGGCTCAGCCCCCTGGTCACCGTCCGGGTGCCCTCAGGAGGGCACCCGGCAAGGTGTCAGATGTGATCGGTCAGCTGGCGGATCAGCGGGCTGGCGGGGCGTAGATGAGGCCGCCGTCGGTCCACTGGGCGTTGGCCGAACCCTCACGGGTGATCCCGAGCGGGGTCAGGTGACGGTCGAAGATGTCCGAGTAGTTACCGACCTGGCTGATCACCTGGTAGAAGGCGTCGGCGGACAGGCCCATCGCAGACTGGTATTCGCCTTCGCCACCGAGCAGACGGCCGATTTCGGCGGTCGGCGGGTTGGCGACGGCGTCGTCGACGTTGCCCTGGTTGATGCCGTTCTCGTCGGCGATCATCGTGGCGTAGACGGTCCAGTTCACGGCGTCGGCGAAGGCCGAGTCGTTTTGGCCGTAGGCCGGGCCGAGCGGCTCCTTGGAGATCGGCGTGGCCGGGAAGATCGCCCATTCCTGATCGGCGGGCTGCTGCTCGGCCTTACGGCCGACGAGGGCCGAACCGTCGGTGGTGATGATGTCGCACGCACCGTTGATGAAGGCGTCGGTGACCTGGTTGAAGTCCTCGAAGGTCTGCAAATCGATGCTGATGCCCTCGGCGTCAGCGGCGTCAGCGATGTTCTTCTCGGTGGTGGTGCCGGCGTTGGTGCACACAACGGCACCGTCGATGTCGGCGACGCTCGAGGCGCCGGAGAAGCCGTCGCCGACGCGGCCCAACAGCTGCTGACCGTCGAAGTAGGTGGTCGGGCCGAAGTCCATACCGACGTCGCTGTCACGGCTCTGGGTCCAGGTCGTGTTGCGGAACAGCACGTCGACCTGGCCGGTCTGGACGGCGGTGAAGCGCTCGGCGGCGGTGAGCGGCACGAAGTTCACGGCGTCTGCGTCGCCGAGGATGGCGGCGGCGGTGGCGCGGCAGTAGTCGGCATCGAAGCCAACCTGCGAGCCGTCGGGCTGCGTGACCGAGAAGCCCACGCCGGCGCCGGAGACACCACAGTTGAGCTCACCGCGGGCGATGACGGCGGCGAGCACGCTGCCGTCCTGGGTGGCTTCGACGACGTCTTCGCTGTCGTCGGCGCTGTCGGCGGCCTCGCCGCTGTCGCTGTCGTCATCACCGCAGGCCGAAGCCACGAGGGTGAAGCCCAGGAGCACGGTGAGAAGTCGCAATAAAAGATGCTTCTGCATTGGTTCATTTCCTCCAATTAGAACACCCCGATTGGGGTGGGCGAGAACCTTACACATGTAGCGAAGCTTCTGCGACGGACGCCGTCGACGGCCCACGCGCACGAAACCAATTGGAAACTCTGGCGAGAAGGCGTGTTCGCCCTCCCTGGTGCCGGTGGCGGGCTAGAGGTACTGACCGGTGGTTACGGAATCGATGGCCTTGCCACCCTCGCCGTCGGTATCGGTGTGGATCAGCGTCCGCACGTACACGATTCGCTCACCCTTCTTGCCCGAGATCTTCGCCCAGTCGTCGGGGTTGGTCGTGTTGGGCAGATCCTCGTGTTCCTTGAATTCCTGACGGATCGAGGAAAGGAGGTCATCGGTGCGAATGCCCTTGGGGCCGCCCGCAATCTGCCGCTTGATGGCGAGTTTCTTGGCCCGACGGACGATGTTTTCGATCATGGCGCCCGACGAGAAGTCCTTGAAGTACATGACTTCTTTGTCGCCGTTCTGATACGTGACCTCGAGGAAGCGGTTGGTTTCATCGTCTCGGTACATCTCTCGGACGGTGTCCTCAATCATGGCTTGGACAGCCTTGTCAGGATCGCCCCCACCGATGGTGTCGACTATCTCGGGATCGATCGGAAGGTCGCTGGTGAGATAGCGAGCGAAGATTGAAGCCGCCGACTCCTCGCTGGGGCGTTCGATCTTGATCTTCACGTCGAGGCGGCCCGGTCGCAGAATCGCCGGGTCGATGAGGTCCTCTCGATTGGAGGCGCCGATCACGATGACATTCTTGAGCGTCTCGACACCGTCGATCTCGGCGAGTAACTGCGGCACGATCGTTGACTCGATATCGGAGCTGATGCCGCTGCCACGGGTGCGGAACAGTGATTCCATCTCGTCGAAGAAGACAATGACGGGCCATCCCTGCTCACTCTTCTCACGGGCTCGCTGGAACACCATCCGGATCTGACGTTCGGTCTCGCCGACGTATTTGTTGAGCAGCTCCGGACCCTTGATATTGAGGAAAAAGCTACGGGCCTCGCGATCGCCGGACACCTCTGCGACCTTTTTGGCCAGGCTGTTGGCGACCGCTTTAGCAATGAGCGTCTTGCCACAGCCGGGCGGGCCGTAGAGGAGGATGCCCTTCGGCGCCGGGAGGTCGTACTCGCTGAAGAGCGCCTGGTGAACGAACGGCAACTCGACGGCATCGGTGATCTGCTCGATCTGGTCGTTGAGGCCGCCGACGTCGTCGGACGAGACGTCGGGAATCTCTTCGGGCACAAGTTCCTC
>PBTQ01000018.1 GCA_002729125.1 Acidimicrobiaceae bacterium
TGGCCGGCCGGAGGTCGATCGCGCCGGAGGTGTCCTGAAGTTTCTGGAGGTTGAGCTGGTGGTCGCCGCGCACGAGCGCGATCGTGACCTGGCCATCGAGCACCATCACCATGGTTTTGATTTGGTGGTCGGCTGGTGCGCCACCTTCGGTCTCCTCCAGCGCCTTGATCGTGCGCACACCCGGTGTCGGGAAACGCTCGAGTTCGGGGATATCGCGATCGGCCACTTCAGGCAGGGTCGACGTGGCCCGCTCGATGTTGGCGGCGTAATCGCAGTTCGAACAGATGACGACATCGTCCTCGCCGGCGGGGGAGGGGACCATGAACTCTGTTGAGCCGGAGCCGCCCATGGCGCCGGAGCTGGCGTCGACCGGCACGGCGGGCAGGCCCATGCGGTCGAACATCGCAATGTAGGCGGCATGGTGCTTGTCGAACGCCGAATCGAGGCCGGCCTGGTCGAGATCGAGCGAGTAGGCGTCCTTCATTGTGAATTCGCGCACTCGGAGCAAGCCGCTCTTGGGTCGGGGCTCGTCACGGAACTTGGTGTGCATCTGGTACCAGATCTGAGGGAGCGCCTTGTAGGAGGTGACCTCTTGGGCGAGGTGGGCGAACACCTCCTCCTCGGTCATGCCGAGTGCGTTCTCGGCTCCCTTGCGGTCGGTGACGCGGAACATCTCGTCGCCCATGACCTCCCAGCGGCCCGACTTCCTCCAGAGCGAGGCGGGGTGCATCGTGGGCAGCTGGAACTCTTGACCGCCGATGGCATCCATCTCCTCACGGATGATCTCGGCGACCTTGCGAAAGACCCGCCACCCCAGCGGCAGCATTGAGTAGTGGCCGGCGTGCAACTGGCGGATGAAGCCGCCACGGATCAGCAGCCTATGACTTGCGGCTTCGGCGTCGGCGGGAGCATCGCGAAGCGTGGGGGTGTGGAAGTTCGACCAGCGCATGAGTGTGAACGGTACCGTTCCGCTGGGCGAGCCGGGGTGGAGTTCGGCCGCGAACGGGGCCGTTAGCCTGGAGCCAAAAAGGGGCCGCTCGCCGTTCCCTGTCGTTCCACGAGCCGGTACTGTTTCGCTTTGTGGGAAATAAAGCACTCCGCAAATCGAAGAAGTTCAGCGATCCCCTGCCCCGGCTAACCACCCCGATGGTGCGCGAGAACGGCGCGTTACGGGAAGCCACATGGGACGAGGCCCTCACGCGGGCCACTGAGGGATTCACCAAGGTGAAGGACGAGCTCGGTCCCGAGGGATTTGCCGTCTTCTCCTGTTCCAAGTCGACGAACGAGATGAACTATGCGGCACAGAAGTTCGCCCGCATGGCCCTCGGCACGAACAACATCGATTCGTGCAATCGAACTTGACACGCTCCAAGTGTCGTCGGTCTGGCGGCAGTATTCGGAGTGGGTGGCGGTACCTCCTCGTACCTCGAGGTCGAGAAGACCGATGTCGTCTTGCTGTGGGGATCCAACGCCCGTGAGGCCCATCCCATCTACTTCCATCACGTCCTGAAGGGGCTCGACAACGGGGCCCGGATGTTCGCGGTCGATCCGCGCCGAACCTCATCGGCCAAGTTCGCCGACGCCTGGCTCGGGCTGAACGTCGGCACCGACGTTGCGATGGCCAACGCGATCGGCCGGGAGATCATTGCCGCCGATCTCCACAACAAGGACTTCATCGCCCACTCGGCGCAGGGCTTCGAGGACTACAAGGCCCATGTCGAGCCGTACACGCTCGAGTACACCGAGGCGATCACCGGCGTTCCGGCCGAAGCGATTCGCGAGGTGGCCCACGCCTACGCGTCAGCGGACAAGGCCCAGATCCTCTGGACCCTCGGTATCACCGAGCATCACAACGGTGTCGACAACGTGAAGTCGCTGTGCAATCTCGCCCTCCTTACTGGCCACGTCGGTCGTTGGGGTTCGGGTCTGGTGCCGCTGCGTGGGCAGAACAATGTGCAGGGCGGCGGCGACATGGGTGCGCTGCCCAACAAGTTCCCGGGCTTCCAGGACATCACAAACCCTGACCATCGGGCGAAGTTCGAGACCGCCTACGGCATGGAACTCAACCCAAACAACGGCAAGCACCTCACCTTGATGCTCGAGGCGATGGAGCACGGCGAGATCAAGGCCGCTTACTGCATCGGCGAGAACCCAGCCGATTCCGAGGCGGCCGCCGGCCATAGCCGGGCGCTTCTTGAAGGCCTCGACATCCTTGTCGTGCAGGACATCTTCATGACCGCCACCGCCCAGCTCGCCGACGTTGTCTTGCCGTCGTCGGTTGGTTGGGCCGAGTGCGACGGCACCGTCACCTCGTCGGAGCGTCGCGTGCAGCGCGTGCGCGCCGCCGTCACCCCACCCGGTGAGTGCCGTCACGATCACGAGATCATCGGCGAGCTTGCTAAGCGCATGGGTGTCGACTCGTGGGGCGACCCGACCCCGCAGGAGCTGTGGGACGAGTTGCGGTCGCTGTCGCCGCTCCATGCCGGCATGAGCTACGAGCGTCTCGAAGCCGAAGGCGGCCTGCAGTGGCCGTGCCCGTCAGAGGATCACCCCGGTTCGCCGTTCCTGCACGGCTGGCTGTGGGAGGACGACCTCGGTGGTCGTGCCCCGTCGCCGTTTTCGATCACCGAGCACGAGGGCCCGAAGGAGCAGCTGACCGAGCAATTCCCCCTGCGCCTCACCACGGGTCGATCGCTCGACTCCTACAACACCGGTGTCCAGTCCGGCGGTTTCGAGAGTCCGATTCGCAGTGGTGACGAACTCGATATGAACCCGGGCGACGCAGCCGTGCTCGGCATCGCCGACGGGGAGCGTGTGCTCGTGTCCTCGCCACGTGGCTCGGTCGAGATGGGCGTGCGCGTCCAGCCCGACATTCCCGCCGGCCTCACGTTCACCACGTTCCACTTCCCGGACCTGGTCGACATCAACCGCCTCACCAACGACGAATGGGACCGCGACTCCGGCACCGCCGAGTTCAAGGCCGCTGCGATCCGAGTCGAGAAGCTGCTTGCGTAATGGCTGATCTGTACATCTCCGAGGAGACCGCCGACGACTTCGAGATGGCGGCGGTTGACGCCACGCTCGACGGTCGGCACGTCGTCGTCCGCGAGAGTGAGCGGCTGATCCGCGCTGGCACATCGGCGCGTCATGGCCATCGCCATTTGTTGTTGCCTGCGTTGCATGCGCTGCAGAATGCGAAAGGTTGGATCAGCCCGGGCGGCCTCAATTATGTGTGCGAGACCTTGCAGGTCCCACCAGCTGAGGCCTATGGCGTCGCCACCTTCTATGACTTGTTCCGGGTCGAGGAGCCGGCGCAGGCCGGCGACGTCACCCACGTGTGTGTAGATGCGGCCTGCCAGATCGCCGGTGCGGCCGACCGCATTGCCGAACTGAAGGCCCAGGGTGTCAACGTGCACGAGTCGCCGTGCCTCGGCCAGTGTGAGCGTGCCAACGACGCCACCGGCGAGGTCGCCGTGTTCGTCCAGGGGGTCGGTGGTCCCGACTCCGTGGCCGCCGACGACACGCCCTACGAACTGTTCCACCAAATGGGCGACGAGTCGCTTCGCTTGTTGAAGCGCATCGGTGTGGTCGACCCGACCTCCCTCGACTCCTACCGCGCCCACGGCGGTTACGAGTCGCTCACCGCCGCCATCGAGATGGGTGCTGAGGCCGTGTGCACCGCCGTCGCCGATTCTGGCCTGTCGGGCCGTGGCGGAGCTGCCTTCCCCACCGGCATCAAGTGGCGGGCGGTCGCCGCCGAGCAGGGCCGCCCGAAGCACGTCGTCGCCAACTGCGACGAATCCGAGCCCGGCACCTTCAAGGACCGTGTCGTGATGGAGAACGATCCGTTCGCCGTCATCGAGGCCCTCACTATCGCCGGTTTCGCCACCGGCGCCGAAAACGGCTGGATCTACATTCGCGGCGAGTATCCACTTGCCACTGCTCGTCTGCAGAGCGCCATCGACCAGGCGCTCGAGGCCGGTCTGCTCGGTGACGATGCCGCCGGATCCGGCCATCGGTTCCACATTGAAATCCGCCGCGGCGCAGGCGCCTATATCTGTGGTGAGGAGACCGCGCTCTTCGCCTCGCTCGAAGGGTTCCGCGGTGAACCACGGAGCAAGCCACCGTTCCCGACCACCCACGGTCTTTTCCAGGAACCGACGGCGATCAACAATCCTGAGACCCTCCTCAATGTGCTCGACATCGTGCCGATCGGCGCAGACGGCTACCGCAGCCGCGGCACCGAGCGGTCGCCCGGTACCAAGCTGCTCTGCCTCAGCGGCCGGGTCGCCAAGCCCGGCATCTACGAGGTCGAGTTCGGCACCACGCTCGGCGAGGTGCTCGAACTGGCGGGTGGACTCACCGGTTCCGGCGAACTCAACGCCGTCTTGATGGGTGGTGCGGCCGGCTCCTTCGTCGACCGCTCCTACCTCGACATGCCGATCACCCTCGAGGACGCCCGCGAACGCGGCACCACCCTCGGCTCGGGTGTCGTCATGGCCTTCACCGATGAGATCGACCTCGTCGACGTGCTCGTGCGCATCTCGCAGTTTTTCCGCGACGAGTCGTGCGGCCAGTGCGTCCCGTGCCGAGTGGGCTGCGTCCGTCAGAACGAGACGATGGTTGTCCTCCAGGAGAAGGGGTCGCTCACGTCGGAGCGGCGCCAACTCGTCGACGACATCGCCCAGGTGATGGTCGACGCCTCGATCTGCGGCTTTGGCCATACCGCCACCAACGCCATCAACTCCGCCATCAAGCTGGGCCTCGTCCCGGGGGTGCCGTCGTGACGATGATCGACGATCCGACTTCGGTCGTGACGGTGTCTCTGACGATCGACGGGCAGGCCGTCGAGGTCCCCGAGGGCACCTCGATTCACAAGGCCTGCGAGTCGGCCAGCATCGACACGCCCACCCTGTGCTGGGCGGAGAACCTCACCCCGGTCAATGTCTGCCGGGTGTGTGTCGTCGAGGTCGAGGGCCAGCGGGCACTCGTTCCGTCGTGTGCTCGTCCCGCCGAGGAGGGCATGGTCGTCGAGACCGATTCCGAGCGGGTGAAGCACAGCCGCAAGATGGTGCTCGAGTTCCTCGGCTCCGGGGTCGACCTCGATCAGGCCCCCGAGCTGCAGAAGTGGATGGATCACTACGGCTCCGACACCTCGCGCTATGACCAGTACGAGCTCCCGGCGCTGCGCATGGGCGAAGCGCCGAAGATCCAGGACAACCTCTACATCCGCGATTACGACCGCTGCGTGCTTTGTTACAAGTGCGTCGAGGCGTGCGGCGATGATGCCCAGCACACCTACGCCATCGCCGTGAGCGGCCGAGGTTTCGACGCTCGGATCTCCACCGAGTTCGACGTCACCCTGCCCGACTCGGCCTGCGTGTACTGCGGCAACTGCATCGGAGTCTGCCCGACCGGCGCCATCCAGTTCAAGACCGAATACGACCTTCGTCAAGAAGACGACTGGCGGCCCGAGGATCAAGACGTCACCCGAACGGTCTGCTCGTACTGCGGTGTCGGCTGCAACCTCGAACTGCACACCCAGGACGACAAGATCGTGAAGGTCACGTCGCCCGCCGACCACTCGGTCACCAGCGGGATGCTCTGCATCAAGGGTCGTTTCGGTTGGCAATACGTCCAGCCGGTCGACACCCCCACCCGCAAAGCCTGAGCCTGGGCGGGCCCGACGTCGGTCAGTGGGTCCGTTCGCGCAGCTCGGCCGGGCGGACACAGCCGGTCTGGTGCATCACGTTCAGCAGGCCGTCGTGGAGGATCTCGTATGCGTGCCCGGCGCCATCGGCACCGAGTGCACCGAGCCCGAAGTAGAAGGGTCGACCGGCGAAGACGAAATCGGCCCCAAGGCTGATCGCCCGGGCGATGTCGGCCCCCGAGCGGACACCGGAGTCGAACAAGACCGGCACCCCGTCGCCGATCTCGGCGGCGATCGCCGGTAGGCAGCTGATCGCCGCCGGCGAGGCTTCGAGCTGACGGCCGCCATGGTTCGAGACCCAGACGGCGTCCGCGCCGACGTCGGTCGAGCGTCGCGCATCGGCTGGATCGAGGATGCCCTTGACGACGATGTTGCCCGTCCACCGCGCCCGGACCTCGGCGACATAGTCGAAGCTCAGCGACCCGCCGAGGCTGGCGCCCACGAAGCCGGCCACTGCCGTGAGCGATGTCCCGTCGATGTACTGCTCGATGGTGCGAAAGCGCGGAATCCCGTGACGCAGCACCGCCATCGACCAGGCGGGATGGGTGACCGATTGCCACATGAGCCGTGGGGTGATCTTCGGTGGTACACGAATGTGGGCCTTGCGTTGCCGCTCGCGTCGGCTGCCCTTTGGCACATCCGCAGTGATCACGAGCGTGCGGTAGCCGGCCCCTTCGACTCGGTCGAGCAGATCCGATCGGAGGGCGTCGTCGCGAGGTGGGTACAGCTGAAACCAGCCCATGTCGCCGGCCAGCGGGCCGACATCTTCGGGCGTGGTGGTCGCAACGGTGCTCAGGACGTGCGGGAAACCGTTCGCCCGGGCAGTGCGTGCGAGCGCCTGATCGGCCCCTGGCCAGATCAGCCCCGACATGCCGAGCGGCGCGACGCCGATCGGTGCGGCATGCTCCACACCGAAAAGCATCGTGCGCGTGTCGGGTTCGATCACGCCCTTCATCAGCTGGGGAAGGAGTTCGACATCGAGCAGCGCCGATCGATTGCGGTGCATCGCCGACTCGTCGCCGGTGCCGCTGGCGAGGTACTCCCAACTGAAGTGGGGCAGCCGACGTTTCGCCCGCCGTTCGAGGTCCTCGATCGCCGGGAAGCGATCCATGAGGTCGGCCATCAGGCCACCATGGCGCCGTCGACCACGAACTCGTGGCCCGTGCAGTAGCTCGCTTCATCGCTGGCCAGAAACAGCACGACCTCGGCGACCTCGGTGGCCTCGGCGACACGGCCGAGCGGGATCCGCTGCTCGATCGCCTCGATGTTGCCGCCGAACGACTGCAACATCTCGGTGTCGATGATACCGGGATGCACCGAGTTCACCCGCACGCCATGCGGAGCGAGCTCCATGGCTGCGCTCTTGGTCATGCCCCGCACCGCCCACTTGGTCGCCCCGTAGGCGTGGCAGATCGGTGTGCCCGAGAGGCCGGCGACCGAGGAGATGTTGATGATGCTGCCGAAGCCGGCCTCCTTCATGGGACGGGCGGCGGTCTGCATACCGAGGAAGACGCCGGTCTGGTTGATGGCGACCATCGTGTCCCAGAGGTCCAAGGAGGTGTTCTCCATGTCGACCACCTCGAAGATGCCGGCGTTGTTCACGAGCACGTCGATGCGCCCGTGGTCGGCGACGATCTGATCGACCACGCGCTGCCACTGATCGGGGCCGCTGACGTCGAGATGGAGGTAGCTGGCCCGCTCGCCGAGCTCGGCGGCGGTCTGCCTGCCGAGGTCGTCGAGCACATCGGTGAGAACGACCGTCGCGCCCTCCTCGATGAACCGAGCCGCCTCGGCGGCTCCCTGGCCGCGCGCGGCTCCGGTGATGAGTGCGATCTTGTTCTCGAGGCGTCCCACGGGTCGAGACCCTAGGACGACCCGAGCCGTTCAGGCGAGGAGGTCGGCCGCCAGGTTGGCGGCAACCGTGGCGGGGGAGCGGCCGTCGGGGGTGAGGCCGTCGACCGAGCGGGCGATCGAGCGTTCCATCCGGGTGGTGAGTCGGCTCGCCACCTCATAGCGGAAGCGTGTGGCACGCCGACGTTCGAGTGCGCCCGTGGCTTCGAGATGCGTTCGGTGGGCAGTGACCGCCTCCCACATCGCCTCGACGCCCGAACCATCGGTCGCGGTGGTCATCAGGATCGGCGGTCGGTAACCGGTGCCGTCCTCGTGGCCGCTCACATGGCTGAGATCGAGCATGAGTTCGAGATCCCTGCGGGTGTCGTTGGCGCCGTCGCGATCGGCCTTGTTGATCACGAACACGTCGGCGACCTCAAGCAGTCCCGCCTTGTTGGCCTGCACCGCATCACCCCAGCCGGGATTCACGACCACGACCGTGGTGTCGGCTGCACCGGCGACGTCGACCTCGACCTGCCCGACGCCGACCGTCTCGATCAGCACGGGGTCGAATCCGCAGGCGTCGAAGGCTCGCACCGAGCCGGGGACCGACAGTGCCAGGCCGCCGGCGTAGCCGCGGGTGGCGACCGAGCGGATGAAGCCGCCGTCTCCGGCGACATCGTCCATCCGGACCCGGTCGCCGAGGATGGCGCCACCGGTGAGCGGTGACGACGGATCGACGGCGAGCACGGCGGGCTTCAGGCCGAGCGTCGGGAGGTGGCGGATCAGTTGGCCGGTGAGGGTCGACTTGCCGGCGCCAGGTGCGCCAGTGATGCCGACGACGTGGGCGCCTTTGGTAGCCGGGTGGGTGAGGTTGGTGATCTCGTCGGCCGACTCGCCACCCCGTTCGATCAGGGTGAGCATTCGGCCGATGGCGCGACGGTCACACTCGAGCGCACGCCCCACCAGTTCGGGGACCGACAGCTTCTTGACGCTCACGACGTCAGGCTCGTGCGGCGACCGCGCCCCGCACCGCCGCGGCGACTTCTTCGGCCGGGGCGCCCGGACCGAGGATCGCAGCGACACCGGCGTCTTCGAGGACGGGAATGTCGGCTTCGGGGATGATGCCGCCGATGATCAGCGGGATGTCGAGGTCGGCGTCGTCGAGCGCAGCAAGCATCGACGGGGCGAGCGCGAGGTGGCCGGCATTGTGCATCGACAGGCCGATGGCGTCAGCGTCCTCTTCCTCGGCGGCGGCCACGATCGACGCTGTGGTCTGGCGCAGACCGAGATAGATGACCTCCATGCCGGCGTCACGGAGGATGCGGGCGACGACCTTGATGCCGCGATCGTGGCCGTCGAGGCCGAGCTTCGCCAGCACGACGCGAATGGTCGGCTGCCCGGTATCCGTGGATTCGATGGGCATCAGACGATCGCCTGTTCCACATAGGTGCCGAACACGTCGCGCATGGCGTTGCTGATCTCTTCCTCGGTGGCGTAGGTCTTCACCGCGTCGATGATCGGTGGCATGAGGTTGACCGTCGGGTCGTCGGCGGCGGTGCGGATGGCGGCGAGCGATGCCTCGACGGCGGCTGAGTCACGCTCCTGTTTCACCGCTTCGAGTCGTTTCCGCTGGAGTTCCTCGACGGAATGGTCGATGCGCAGCAGGTTGGTCTCGTCGTCCTCGTTGCCGTCGGTGAATTCGTTCACGCCGACGATGATCCGCTGGTCGTTGTTGATCTCGCGTTCGAAGCGGTAGGCGGCGTCGGCGATCTCGCCGACGAAGTAGCCGTTGTCGATCCCGGCGTAGACCCCCTCGAGGATCGAGCCGTTGCCGAGTTCGTCGAGGTGGGCGAACACGGCTTCGGCCTGCCGTTCCATCTCGTCGGTCATCCACTCGACGTAGGGGGCGCCGCCGAGTGGGTCGGCCACATTGGTGACGCCCGTTTCGTGAGCGACGACCTGCTGGGTGCGGAGCGCGATGCGTGCCGCCTTCTCGGTGGGGAGGGCAAGGGCCTCGTCGAAGGAGTCGGTGTGCAGAGACTGGGTGCCCCCGAGGGCGGCCGACAACGCCTGAATGGCGACGCGGGCGATGTTGTTCTCGGGTTGCTGGGCGGTGAGCGACACACCGGCGGTCTGGGTGTGGAACCGGCACATCATCGCCCGCTCGTCGGTGGCGCCGTAGCGCTCCTTCATCCACCGGGCCCAGATGCGGCGAGCGGCACGGAACTTGCCGATCTCCTCGAAGAAGTCGGAGTGGGCGTTGAAGAAGAACGAGAGGCGACGCCCGAACTGGTTCACGTCCTGCCCTTCGGCAAGGGCGGCTTCGACGTAGGCGAACCCGTTGGCGAGGGTGAACGCCAGTTCCTGCGCGGCGGTCGAGCCGGCTTCGCGGATGTGGTACCCGGAGATCGAGACGGGGTGCCACTTCGGCATCTCGGCCGAGGTGTAGCGGATCATGTCGGTCACGATCCGCATGCTCGGGCGCGGGGGATAGATGTACTCCTTCTGCGCCTGGTACTCCTTCAGGATGTCGTTCTGGATCGTGCCGGCCAGATCGGCCTTGGCGACGCCACCCTGTTCGCCGACGGCGATGTACATCGCCAGGAGCGCGGCGGCGGGGCCGTTGATCGTCATCGACGTGGAGACCGTGCCGAGGTCAATGTCGGCGTAGAGGTCCTCCATGTCGCGCAGGGTGTCGACGGCGACACCGGCGCGGCCGACCTCGCCGAGCGCCCAGGGGGAGTCGGAGTCGTAGCCCATGAGGGTGGGCATATCGAAGGCGGTGGAGAGACCCATGCCACCGTTGCGGAGGATCTCCTTGAAGCGGGCGTTGGTGTCCTCGGCCGTGCCGAA
>PBTQ01000102.1 GCA_002729125.1 Acidimicrobiaceae bacterium
CATCGTCACCCTCAACGACATCGTCGATCACCTCCACAACCGAGAGGTCGACGGCGCAGTCGTGCTCGACGACGGCATGGTCGAACGCATCCACTCCTACCGGGAGCAGCACGGCGCATGACCGACGACACCATCACGCTCGAGATCGCTGCGCCGGACGACTGGCACGTCCACCTTCGCGACGACGAGATGCTCAGCGCCGTGACCCCCTACACGGCCAACGTATTCCGTCACGCCGTCGTGATGCCCAACATCACCCCGCCCGTGACCTCGACGGGCGCAGCCGCCGCCTACCGCGAGCGCATCCTGGCGGCCGCTGGCCCCGACGCTCGTCACGACTTCACGCCGATGATGGTGCTGTACCTCAATGGCCAGATCGTCGTCGACGACCTGCTCGCCGGGGCCGCCGACGGCGTCGTCTTCGGCGCGAAGTACTACCCAGCCGGGGCCACCACCAACAGCGCCGCCGGTGGCAACGATCTCCTTGCGTTCAGCCCCGTACTCGAAGCGATGGCAGGGGCGGGAATCCCGTTGCTCGTGCACGCCGAGTCGACCGACCCCCGCCTCGACATCTTCGATCGTGAGGCCGAGTTCATCGAAAAGCAACTGCTGCCGGTCGTTGAACGGATTCCGGAGCTGCGGGTCACCGTTGAGCACATCTCGACCAGGGCCGGACTCGACATCGTGAAGGACCACCCCCAGGTCGGTGGTTCGATAACGCCGCATCACCTCACCTGCGACCGCTCCGATCTGCTCGCCAACGGCATGCGGCCGCATCTGTACTGCAAGCCGGTGATCAATTCCCGTGAGGAGCGCATTGCTATCGCCGAGGCGGCGACATCAAGCAACCCGTCGTTCTTCTTCGGCACCGACTCGGCTCCCCACCCTCTGAGTAAGAAGGAGGCGGAGAAGGTCGCGGCCGGCATCTTCAATGCGCCGTACGCACTCGAGGTCGTCGCCGAACTGTTCTTCGAGATGGGCTGCCTCAATCAACTGGAGGGCTTCGTGTCCCACCACGGCGCCGACCACTACGGTGTCGAGCGTTCGCCCGCCAAGGTCCGGCTCACCCGTCGAGCCGATATGGAGATCGATCGGCCAGAGGCGATGTTCACCGCCGACGGTGCTGAGGTCCGGATCTTTGGCGCTGACGCCGCTCGCCGGTGGACCTGGGAGGCGGTCGTGTGATTCCGGTCAAGGACGAGAACCCGACGCTTCGCACGCCGTACGTGACCGGGTTGATGATCCTCATCTGTGTGGTCGTCTTCGTGTGGGTGCAGCCGTCAGCAACCAAGAGCTTCGATCTGCCATCGGAGCAGGAGACGATCGAGGACATTCGTTTCACCTACGAGCGGGCTGCCATCCCGTGCGAGCTCAGCGAGGGTCGCCCGCTGACCGCTGCTGAGATCACCGCCACGATCCAGGGTGGGGATACGGAGGCGTGCATCGACCGACTCGGCGGCGGTGGCATCAGCCCGTTCGCCGACAAAAACGTCTGGCTGTCGGTGCTCGTGTCGATGTTCCTGCACGCCGGTTGGCTTCATCTCTTCAGCAACATGCTTTTCCTCTGGATCTTCGGCAATAACGTCGAAGAACAGATGGGGCGTTTTTCGTTCCTGCTCCTCTACCTCATCTCCGGTGTGGTAGCGACCGCCGCCCACGTGCTCGCCCAGGTCGACTCGACGGTGCCGCTCGTCGGAGCATCAGGTGCGGTGGCCGGTGTTATGGGGGCCTACCTTGTGTGGTTCCCGTGGGCCCGGGTCCGCACGGTAATTTTTCTCACCTTCATCCCGGTATGGCCTCGAATTCCCGCCCTCGTCCTGCTGGCTTTCTGGCTGATCAGCCAGTTCTTCATCGGAAACGACGCCGGGATCGCCTGGGTCGCGCACGTAACCGGTTTCGTGTTCGGCATGGTCACGGGCATCATCGCTCGAACCGACGAGGGGTTCGAGCGCAGCCTGCAGGCGCAGTATCGACGCATGGCGAGGATTCGCTGACCGGGCGTTGGCCGGGTAGTTTAACTCTGAAATAATGGCCCCATGGCCGACCCCACCATCCCTCGTTTCTTCGCCATCACGGACCACGGCGACGACGTCGACCGCTCCGACGAATGGGATCGCCTCCGCTCCCGGCACCTTCGCGAGCACCGCCCGCTGAGTTCCGCTCGTGGCGTCCACCATCTCGCCTTGCTCTCTTCCGACGTCGAGCAGACGATCGCGTTCTACCAGGACCTGCTCGAGTTCCCGTTGACGGAACTCTTCGAGAACCGTGACTACACGGGCAGCACCCACTTCTTCTTCGACATCGGCAATGGCAATCTTCTCGCCTTCTTCGACTTTCCCGGGCTCGACCTCGGCCCGTACGCCGAGGTGCTCGGATCGATGCATCACCTTGCGATCTCGGTCACGCCTGAAAAGCAGGCGTACCTGAAGCAGAAGTTGCATGACGGCGGCGTCGAGATCTTGCTCGAACACGAGTCGTCGATCTACTTCAGCGGACCCGACGGCGAACGTCTCGAACTGCTCGCCGATCCGCTCGGTGAGATGTACGGCGAAGACGTCAGCTGAATCTCCCGGTTCGGATTCGGCGTTCGTCATCGACCGTGATCACGTCCCGGTCGTCGGTGAGCGGCTCACTCGGGTGGTGAAGCGCGGCTGATGCGGTCATGATGGCCGCTCACCGACCTCAGGGGAGCACGCCATGGACACCAGCCGTCTGCAGTCATTGTTCGGACTCGAGGGCAAGCGTGCCGTCGTCACCGGTGGCAGCCGTGGCATTGGTTACATGATCGCCGACGGCCTGCTCGACGCAGGTGCCGACGTCATCATCTCGGCCCGCAAAGAGGCCCAGGTCGCCGAAGCGGTCGAGGCGCTGTCGGCGAAGGGTAACATCGAGGGCATCCCGGCGGATCTGTCGACCGACGAAGGACTCGAGCACCTCTCCGCTGAGGTGGCCCAGCGCTGGGACTTTCTCGACATCCTCTGCAACAACGCCGGCGCATCCTGGGGCGAGCCAATCGAGTCGTTCTCGCCCGGCGGCTGGGACAAGGTGATGAACGTCAACGTGCGCGGCGTGTTCTTCCTCACCCAGAAGCTGCTGCCGTTGCTTCGGGCGGGTGCCAGCGCCGACGACCCGAGCCGCATCATCAACACCGGGTCGGTAAATGGTCTCACTCCACCCGGTATGGACACCTTCTCGTACTCCTCGTCGAAGGCGGCGGTGCACATGCTCACTCGCCACCTCGGCAAGGAGTTGGCGTCGGATCACATCACGGTGAACGCCATAGCGCCGGGCCCGTTCGACTCGAACATGATGGCCTTCGCGCTCAACGACCCGAACTCACGGGCCGCGATTGCAAGTGGCGTTCCGATGGGACGGATCGGCATGCCCGACGACATGGCCGGTGTGGCGATCTATCTCGCCTCGGCAGCAGGCGCCTATGTCACCGGTGCGGTTGTGCCGGTCGGGGGTGGCTTGTCGACCATCACCGAGTAGTTCGGCGAGGGGTGAGCGGAAGCCGCCATCGCTGGGCGGACCGAGGCTCGGTTGAAGGTTGGGCGCCAACGCAGCGGCCTTGATCTAGGGAGTCAACGAGCACAGGGACGGGCAGAAAAAGGGTGCTGCGGATAGCGGAGGACCGCCCCTTCACCGGGCACATCGAACGAGGTGACGGTGACCTGTCTCGGTAACCTCCTCCCCGTGATCTCTCGCGACGACCTGCGGAACGTGGCGATGATCGCCCACGTCGACCATGGCAAGACAACGCTCGTCGACGCCCTCCTGCGGCAGACCGGCGCCTTCCGAGAGGGGGCCGAGCTCCAGGACCGCGTCATGGACTCGATGGACCTCGAACGGGAGAAGGGCATCACGATCCTCGCCAAGAACACGGCGGTCCGTTTCGGTGATCACAAGATCAACATTGTCGACACGCCGGGCCACGCCGACTTCGGCGGGGAGGTCGAACGGGCGCTCACCATGGTTGACGCCGTCGTCTTGCTCGTCGACGCCAGCGAAGGGCCACTGCCGCAGACCCGCTTTGTGCTGCGCAAGGCCTTGGCGCTGGAACTCCCGGTCATCCTCGTCATCAACAAGATCGACCGGCCCGACGCCCGGATCGCCGAGGTGGTCGACGAGGTTTACGAATTGTTCCTCGACCTGGATGCCGACGAGTCCGCCATCGATTTCCCGATCGTCTACACGATCGCCCGCGAGGGCAAGGCCACGCTCGATCCCGACGTGCCCGGCAGCGACATGGAGCCGCTCTTTCGTACGCTGCTCGACACCGTTCCCGCTCCGCAGCACGATCCCGATCACCCGATGCGGGCCTGGGTCACAAATCTCGACGCCTCACCGTACGTCGGTCGCCTCGCCGTGTGCCGGGTCGAACACGGCACGATCCGCAAAGGTCAGGCGATCGCCTGGTGCCGTGAGGACGGCTTAATCCAGTCCGCCCGCATCGGCACGCTCACCGTCACCGAGGCACTCGACCAGGTCGATGTCGATGAGGCTGGGCCTGGCGAACTCATCGGCGTCTCCGGCATTGAGGACGTCACCATTGGCGACACGCTCGCCGATCGCGAGGATCCTCGTCCGTTCCCGACGATCACCGTCGACGAACCGACCCTGTCGATGACGATCGGCACCAACCCCTCGCCACTCGCCGGCCAAGAGGGCGAGAAACTCACCGCCCGTCTCATCAAAAGCCGTCTCGACGCGGAACTCATCGGCAATGTGTCGATCCGGGTGCTGCCGACCGAGCGTCCCGATGCCTGGGAAGTCCAAGGTCGTGGCGAACTGCAGCTGGCGGTCCTCGTTGAGACGATGCGGCGCGAGGGCTTTGAGCTCACGATCGGTAAGCCCGAGGTGCTGACCCAGGAGATCGGCGGCACGCTCAACGAGCCGACCGAGCGGCTCACCGTCGACGTTCCGGAGGAGCACGTTGGCGCCGTGACCCAACTCATCGGTGCCCGGAAGGCCACGATGGAGAACATGTCGAACCACGGCACCGGGTGGGTCCGGCTCGACTATGTCGTTCCCGCCCGTGCGCTGATCGGTTTCCGAACGGAGTTCCTCACCGAAACTCGCGGCACCGGCATGCTCCACCACGTCTTCGAGGGCTGGACCCCGTGGGCGGGTGAGATCCGCACCCGAGATCGGGGCAGTGTCGTTGCCGACCGCACCGGCCAGTCGACCGGCTACGCCATCCAGTCGCTGCAGGAGCGCACCGTGCTTTACGTCGCCCCCGGTGAGCAGGTCTACGAGGGCATGGTCGTCGGGGAGAACTCCCGCAATGAGGACATGGACGTCAACATCTGTCGTGAGAAGGCCAAGACCAACATCCGCACACAGTCGTCTGACGACACCATCCGCCTCACCCCACCGAAGGTTTTCTCGCTCGAGCAGGCGCTCGAGTCGATCGCCGACGATGAGTGTGTCGAGGTCACTCCCGAGACCGTCCGGATCCGCAAGACCGTGCTTGACGCCGGTGAGCGGGCCCGCATTCTGAAGAAACAGAAGCACCCGCGCGACTGAGCGTTGTTAGTCGGGGAGCGAGGCCTTCCGCACGACCCGGGTGCCGGCAATCCGATCGTAGACACTTCGGCGTTCTGGCCGATCGTTGATCACCATGATCAGGGCTGCGATCGGAACGAGGATCACGATGACTTGACCGATGACCGGCAGTGCGGCGAGGAAGCCGGGAATGCTCCTGAGCAAGGCCTTGCCCAGCCCCGGTGGTGTGGTGGCACCGTCTTCGTGGGTGATCCGGAGCCCGAGCATCAACTTGCCCGGCGTGCCGCCGAGGAAGGCGACCATCAACAAGAACACGACCGACATGGCGATGCCGATCACGACGAGTTGGCCCGGGATGGGCACACCGCTCCCGTCGCCACCGGCATCGACGTCGTCGACGATGTCGCGGAAGTAGTCGACCATGAACGGGATGACCACGACGACGGCGATGAACCCGTCGATGATCGAGGCGAACACCCGAATCGTTGCGGAGGCGAACCGGTCGTTGTTCGGGCGGTGGGGGTCCTGCCAGCCCGGCGGTGCCGGGGTCGGGGCGGGTGACCACTCGGCGCCGTCCCAGTATCGGATCGTGTCCTCGGGGTCGCCTTGGGCGTGGTAATAGCCCGGAGGTGTCAACATGAGAGGTGTACCGGGAGGGACTTAAGGGAGTTGTTGAGGTTCGACCGTTGCCGGGTGGGTTCTCCGGTCCGCTCGATCGATGGCCAGCGACGCAACATTTCCTCGAAAAACACCCGTCCTTCGAGACGGGCGAGATGCACGCCGAGGCAGAAGTGTGTCGCAATCCCGAACGACAGGTGCGGATTCGGATCTCGGGTCGTGTCGAACTGGTGGGGATGCTCGAACACGGCGGGGTCGCGGTTGGCGGCGGTGTAGATCATGGCCACCTTGTCGCCGGCGCTGATGGCCTGCCCTCCCAGTTCGGTATCGATCATGGCCGTGCGGCGGAAATAGTGGAGCGGGTTTGCCCAACGGAGGATCTCCTCCACGGCTCGGGGGATCCCGCTCGGATCGGCTCGGAGCGCTGCGAGTTGGTCGGGGTGGTCGAGCAGGGCCAGGGTCCCCGACGAGAGCATCGTGCGGGTGGTGTCGTTGCCCGCAGTGACGAGTTGAACGAAAAAGCGAGCGAAGTCGATGTCGGTCATCAGGTGACCGTCGAACTCCTCGCCGAGCAGGACGTCGGTGAGATCCCCCTGGGGACCTGATGCCCGTCGGCCGGTGGCGAAGTGCATCGCGTACATCGCCATTTCGATGCTGGCGGAGCCGCGTTCTTGGCCGTCGGAGACGTCGGGATCCTGGCTGCCGCTGTTGCGTTCGGCCATGGCATGGATCGCCGGCCAGTCCTCGGCAGGCAGGCCCATGATCTCGCCGAGGATCTGGCTCGGGAGGTGAGCGCAGACGTCGTGAACGAACTCGACGTCGGGCCCGGATTGGTCGGCGTGGTCGAAGATCCCGCGAACGACCTCACGAACCCGGCCATCGAGTTCGGCGATGACCCTCGCCTTGAACTCCGGCGCCACCGGCTTGCGGTACGCGGTGTGGCGAGGTGGATCCATTGCCAAGAGCATGTCGCGCATGGTCTCGAGCGCGACCGGGTCGAGGTTTTCGACGACGACGCCGCCCTCGGTCGCACTGAAGATCTCGCTGTGCTTGGCGACGTGAACGACGTCGGCATGGCGGAGCACGGCCCAGTAGCCGGGTTCGTCGTCCATCTCGACCCACGTCACGGGCTTGGTCGCCCTCAGCGCGTCGAAGCGCTCATGGGGCGGCCCGTCGATGTAGGTGTCAGGATCGGCGATGAATCCGGCCATGAGGCTCAGCCCACCGAGCGCAGGTCAACCACGAAGACGAGCGTCTCGTCGGGTCCGATCACGCCACCGGCGCCGAACTGGCCGTACCCCATGTCCGGCGGGATGGTGAGACGGCGACGGCCACCGACCTTCATGCCCTGGACGCCCTGGTCCCAACCCTGGATGACCTGGCCGGAACCGAGTCCGAACGAAAAGGTGTCGTTGCGGTTCCACGAGGCATCGAATTCCGCTTTCGTCGACCAACTCACTCCAACATAATCGACGGTGACCTGCATTCCGGCGGTGGCTTCAATACCGTCGCCGAGGACGAGGTTGTCAATCACGAGTTCGGCCGGCGGAGCGCCGTCGGGGATGGTGACGTCGGGCTTGCGGTGAAGATCCATGGGCGGAAGTTACCGCCTTACCCGTGTGTGGTGCAGATTGACTGCGGGAATCCACACCGTGCCGGTCGGAGAACGTCTCAGCGCGCGAGGGCCACCGCTCTGCGTGGCGGATCAGCCCTCGTGAAGGTGCGGAAAAGGGACCTCGAGCGGCTACGGTCGAAGGCCGGTCGCATACTGCGACCGCGATTCGAGACGAGGAGTCACCAGGTATGGCTACCGGTCGATCCAGCTTCGCGAAGCGCCAACGCGACATGGCCAAGAAGGCCAAGGCTGCGCAAAAGCGCGAGAAGAAGCTCGAAAAGACAGACGACGTCGACGAACTCGACGAGGAGATGGAAGAGGACACTGGTCCCCGTCTCTCCAACGAGGAGATCATGGAGCGCGTCGCCGACCTGCACCGTCGCTACGACGATGGCGGGATGGACCTCGACACGTTCGACGAACTCAAGGCTGAGCTGATGGCTCAGATGGTCATCGACTGATCATTTCGGTTCGCCGCAGCGGGCCGGCTCAGCGGGTGCCTTCCAGCACCCCGCCGTCGAAAAGCGAAACAATTTCGTGTTCGGCGCGGTCCTGCGCAAGCAGTGCCGCGTCGGGTGCGCGCCCGTCGAACCGCTGTGCGGCCTCAATGATCGCCGGGAGCAGTCGCGCATCGCTCGTGGTGTTAAGGAACAGACGCAGGTCGGCCAGCACGAACTCCACCGCTCGGCGCAAGGCGTCGCCTGGTGCCAATGGCTCGTACCAACTGAAGTGGGGATCGGTGTCGCCCCAGCGGCAGCGGGCGACCGACTTGATCGTCTGCAGAGCGATGCCTTCGGCATGACAATGCGTCGTCAGCCGATCGACGTCGGCGACGTACTCGGGCTGCTCGGTCATGGCGTGGGACCACGGGAACAGCACCGACGAAAACGGGGCCTCGGCCAGGCTGCGGAGATGCATCTTCGGGATGCGGAGACCGTGGCCGGTGACGCCGACATGCCGCACGAGCCCTTCGTCGCGAGCGGCGAAGAGTGCGGCGACCGCCCCATCGTCGCGGAACGCCGTCTGCCACTCGTCCTCCTCGGCGAGGCTGTGAAGTTGGATCAGATCAACGGTGTCGACCCCCATGCGTTCGAGCGAGCGCTCGAGTTCGGCGCGAGCGTCGTCGGCGGTGCGGCCTCGGGTCTTCGTCGCCAGGAACACGTCGTCGCGGTGGCTCTGCAGGAAGTCGTGGAGGCGGATCTCACTGTCGCCGTACATCGCTGCCGTGTCGATGTGATTGATGCCGACCTCGGTGATCAGTTCGAGTGTGGCGTCGGCGCGTCGCTCACTCATGCCCCCCAGAGCTGCTGCGCCGAAGATCACGCGCGAACTCGTGTGGCCGGTGCGCCCAAACGGCAGGTGCGGGAGGTCGGTCATGATGCTCCCAGGAGGTTGCGGATGGTCTGACGGAGTTCGGGAATCCCGGATCCCTTCTCGGCACTCAGCCAGGTGACGTCCGCCTTGGTGACGCCAAGCTTCTCGGTAAGTTCGGTGCGACGCTTCTTCGACTTCGATGGTTTGACCTTGTCAGCCTTGGTGGCGACATAGGTGATCGGACGATCGAGCGAATGCAGCCACTCGACCGTCTGGAGATCGAGTGAGGTCGGGCCGACCGCGCCGTCGATCAACAAGATGACCGAGACGAGGTTTTCGCGTTCCTCGATGTACTCGCTGAGCATCGTGGCCCACTTCTGTTGCTCGGCCTTGGAGACCTTGGCGAAGCCGTAGCCGGGGAGATCCATCACCCAACGCCCGGAGTTCTCGGGTGCCAGTTCGAAGGCGTTCATGAGGCGGGTCGCCCCCGGAGTCTTCGACGTTTTCGCCAGGTTCTTGTGCTGGGCGAGTGCATTGAGCAGCGAGGACTTGCCGACATTGCTGCGGCCGACCAGGGCGACCTCGGCGTTGACGAACGGCAAGGCGTCGATGTCGACATAGCTTCGCACGAACGACAGTGCGAGTGGACCGGTGGTCATCGGTCGACCGTACCCCGATCGAGTCGCTTCCACCCGAAGGGTCTGGAGACGGCCCGACCGAACGTCGTACGATCCACCCCATGACGGATCTCCACGGACGTACCGTGCTCATCACCGGTGGCAATGGCGGCATCGGGCTCGGCATCGCTCGGGCCTGCGCCCGAGCCGGCGCCAACCTCATCGTGTGGGGCCGCAACCCCGACAAGAACACCGAAGCCCAGGCTGACCTCCGCGCCCTCGGCGTGGAGGCCCATGCCCTCGTCGTCGATGCAGCTGATGAGAACGCCGTTGCTGCCGGCTTCGCCGAATCGGTTGAACTCGCCGGCGGTCGTATCGACTCGGTGTTCGCAAACGCCGGTGTCGGCGGTGACGGCTCCCGTTTTCCCGACACCACGCTCGATGAGTGGCGACGAGTCCTGACGACCAACCTCGACGGGGTATTCCTGCTGTTCCGAGCCGCCGCCAACCACATGATCGACAACGGCGAGGGCGGGGCGCTTGTCGCAACGTCCTCCACCTCTGCCATCCATGGCGCAGCCGGCAACGAGGCCTACGGCACCAGCAAGACCGCCCTTCTCGGCTTCTGCCGGGCGCTCGCCGTGAACCTCGCCCGCCACCAGATCCGAGTCAACGCCCTGCTTCCCGGATGGACGATCACCGAACTCGCCCAGTTCGGCTACGCCAACGACCGGTTCCGTGAGGCGACCCTTCGCCGCACTCCCGTTCGCCGGTGGGCCGATCCCGACGAGATGGGGGCCGCCGGTGTCTTCCTCGCCGACCCGACGGCGACGTACCACACCGGTGATTCAATCGTCGTCGACGGCGGCTACACGATCTTTTGACCGGAGGCGCAACCGCGTTCGGGGAAGCGCTTGGCCGGGTCTAGACGGCGGCGAATCCCTTTTCGAGGTCGGCGATGATGTCGTCGATGTGTTCGACGCCGACACTGAGTCGGATGAGGCCTGGTGAGACGCCCGCTGTCGCCTGCTCGTCCTCGGTGAGCTGGGAGTGTGTGGTCGACGCCGGGTGAATCACCAGACTGCGGACATCACCGATGTTGGCGACGTGGCTGTGCAACTCGAGCGCTTCGACGAAGGCCTTCCCGGCGTCGAGACCACCCTTGAGAACGAACGACGGAATGGCGCCGTAGCCCCTGCCGCCGAAGAGTTCGGTGGCCCGCTCGTGCCAGGGGCTGTCGGGCAGGCCGGCGTAGTTGACCGTTTCGACCTCGTCGCGGCCGGAGAGGTACTCGGCGACCTTCTGGGCGTTCTCGACGTGACGTTCCATCCGGAGGCTGAGAGTCTCGAGGCCTTGGAGGAACATGAAGGAGTTGAACGGTGTGGTGGCGGCGCCGAGGTCACGCAGGATCTGGACGCGGGCTTTGATGATGAAGGCACCATGCCCAAGGGCGGGCCAGTAGGCGAGGCCGTGGTAGCTCGGGTCGGGCTCGGTGAAGTTTGGGAATTTGCCGTTGCCGAAGTCGAACGTGCCGCCGTCGATGATCACGCCGCCGATCGAGGTGCCGTGGCCGCCGATGTATTTGGTGGCGGAGTGCACGACGATGTCGGCGCCGTGCTCGATCGGGCGGCAGAGGTACGGGCTGGCGGCGGTGTTGTCGACGATGAGCGGCACGCCGTGCTGGTGCGCGATGCCAGCGATACCGGCGATGTCGATGACGTTGTTCTTCGGGTTGGGGAGGGTCTCGCCGAAGAAGGCCTTGGTGTTGTCCTGCACTGCTACGGACCAGGCATCGAGGTCGTCGGGATCGTCGATGAACGAGACCGTGATGCCCATTTTGGGGAGGGTGTAGCGGAACAGGTTGAAGGTGCCGCCGTAGAGGGCGGCGGAGGCGACGATGTGGTCGCCGGACTCGCAGATCGTCAAGATCGCAAGCGTCTCGGCAGCCTGACCGGAGGAGACGGCGAGGGCGCCGGGAATACCGACGGCGGTCTCGGTGCCGCCTTCGAGGGCCGACATCCGGGCCTCGAAGACGCCCTGGGTCGGGTTCATGATCCGGGTGTAGATGTTGCCCATCTCGGCGAGGGCGAAGAGGTTCGCTGCGTGCTCAGTGCTGTTGAACGTGAACGATGTTGTTTGGTAGATGGGCACGGCTCGGGCGTTGGTGGCGCCATCGGGCTCCTGTCCGGCGTGGATCTGGGCGGTCTCGAACTTCCAGGTTTCGGGCATGGCCGCGACGGTATCCAGTAAAAGGCGACACAACCACTCGGATTTAAATACTTTTCTGATAAATTGTCTGCCAATGGCTAAATATTGACTCGGGATCGACGCAGGTGTCGCCCCAAGTGGCTCTCCGGCGGGCAGCATGGTCCGATGGCCCGAAGGAACGTCGTCGCGATCGCTGCGGTCGTCATCGTTGTGTCAATCACCACGATCGTCGTCGCCGAGATGATCGCCGACCGCTCAGCCGAGGCCCCAGCGTCGACCACCACTACGACCTCGTCCACCACCTCCACAACCACGACAACGTCGACGACGTCGACCACCACCACAACAACCACGACCCTTCGACCCGACGTCGAGCGAATCGCGATGGAACTCGATCGACTCGGGCTCGAAGGCCAGGTACGAGAGGTGCTGATGTTTGGCGCCGGCGGTCCCGAGGTTGAGCTTCGGATCGCAGAGGAACTCGGAACGACATGTGTCGGAGGCGTCTTCGTGGCCGGCACTGCCGGCAACTGGTCACCGAGAGGCTCGATCGACGCCGCAGCCGATGCCGTCACGGCCATTGCGACGGCATCGGCCGCCTGCCCGACACCACCGCTCATTGCGACCGACGCCGAGGCCGGCAGCCGCGTGCTGAAGGTGCCGGTGACGCCGTTGCCGCGCCCGGCCACGCTCGAGACCAATCACCTGGCCGACCCCGGGACCACCTCGATCGCCCTGGCTCCAGCCGTCGAAGCCTTTGCCGTCGAACTTGCATCGATTGGCGTACACGTCAACTTCGGTGTTGTCGCCGATGTCGACGTGGGCCCGGGTACCTACATGGACCGCCAGGGACGCTCGTTCGGTGCCGACGCGGCGGTCGTCGCTGCGATCACCGCCACGATGGTCGAAGGTCACTGTGCTGCTGGTGTCGCCGCCGCGCTCAAGCATTTCCCCAACCAGGGGTCGACGGTGGAGGACCCTCATCGACTCGACTCGTTCTCGATCAATGATCCCGACGCCTGGGCCTCGTTCGGTGCACTGCCCTACATCGAGACCAGGGCGCCCCTGGTGATGACCGGTCACATCCGCTACGAGGGCGTCGACAACGGCACTCCTGCCAGCCTCTCCGGCGTGATCACCTCGTGGCTTCGCGCTGACCTCGCGTACGACGGTGTAATCGTCACCGACGACATGCACGTCATGCGAGGGGTCGGCAGCGACCTCACCCCGGCTCAACGAGCGATCGCCGCACTTCGTGCGGGTGCCGATCTCGCACTCTTCGTGGGGGCCGATGATGCGGCGGACATCGTCGCCGGGCTCGTCGCCGAAGCCAGTGTCGACGCTGCGTTCGCCGATCGGATTGCTGAATCAGCCGCTCGTGTACTTCGGCTGAAGGGCGCCCTAGGCCTTATCCCCGGCGCATCGGCGACCTGGTTCGACTGGTGTGGAGCGCCCGGCGCTTCCGACTGAAACTCGGCGGCTCTGCGGAGGGCCGCCGAGAAATTTCGAGGGTGTACGGTTCGCAGCGTTCGTCGACACGGGAGGCAGGGTCATGGGTTCGTTGGACGGCAAGATTGCACTGGTCACAGGCTCGTCGAGTGGCATCGGTGAGGCGTCGGCTCATGCCCTCGCCACCGAGGGGGCGAACGTCGTCGTGAACTCGTCGTCGTCGGTCGAGGCTGGTCAGGCTGTCGCATCGGCGCTGGCGACCGACGGGCACTACATCCAGGGCGACATCTCCGACGAGACACAGTGTCAGGCGCTCGTCGAGGGCACGATCGAACGTTTTGGCAGACTCGACATCCTCGTCAACAACGCCGGCTGGACCACCCGGGTCGATCACGCCGATCACGCTGCGCTCACCAACGAGATCCTCTTCAAGACGATCGAGGTCAATGTCTACGGCACCTGGTGGATGTGTAAGGCCGCGATGCCGCACCTGAAGAAAACCGAGGGTTGCATCGTCAACGTCACCTCTATCGCCGGTCTGCGGCCGATGGGGTCGTCAGTTGCGTACGGCATGGCTAAAGCCGCGCTCAACGCACTCACTGAGGACCTGGCCAAGTTCCACAGTCCGGTCCGGTGCAATGCCGTTGCCCCCGGCCTGGTCGCCACGCCATGGACCTCCGAGTGGGGTGACCTCCACACGAGTATCGCCGCGATCTCGCCGGCTGGGCGGTCGGCAACACCAGAAGATTGTGCAATGGCCGTGATGGCGTGCGTGACCAACACCTACATGAGCGGCACGATTCTCAAGGTCGACGGCGGCACGACCCTGGCGCTCTGAGCACTCAGCGGTGGATCATCGCTCCGCAGCGAGGGCGAGAGCGGCGAGGGTGGCCTCCATGGTCTCCCGGTTCCGTGCGTCTCGGTCCTCGATCCCCGACATCTTCAGACCCATCGCCTTGACCTTCTCGGGCCGCAGGTCGAGCGTGTGCTCGGTGACCCGCGTGCCGCCGTCGATCGGCTCGAACTCGTAGCGCCACTTCGAGAAGACGAAGTCGCCGACCTTGGCGTCGAAGGCGAAAACCTGTCCGCGTTCAGCTTCGGTAATGCGGCCCTCGGTCTGCCACTCGAACTCACCGTTGACATTCTCGCCGACCCACTCGGCCCCAACGACCGGGTTGTCGAATCCGTCCTTCCACGCGCACGCCGTGTTCTCTGGCGACCACTCACCCATCCGGGTGATGTCGGCGATCAGGTCGTAGATCGCGCTGGAATCGGCGGCGATGTCTCGGGTCACGGAAACAGTCCATTCGCTCATGGCCGGGACCGTAGCCGTCCGGGGCTCCAGGGTGTGAGGCGTGCACCGTTGTCACCTCGATCCAGCGTGTGGCGAGTGAGGCGCCGACCCCGGACGCTGAGACGGAAGCGGCGGGGCCGCTTCCGTCTCAGGGTTGGGGGTGGGTTGGTTGGTTTGGTCGGTGTTTAGATGCCAGGGCCGGTGGGGCCGGTGGGGCCGGTGGGGCCGGTGGGGCCGATGGGGCCGATGGGGCCGATGGGGCCGATGAGGCCGAGGTCCCAGCCAAAGCCGTTGCTGTTGCCGTCGTCGTCGCCGTCGCCGTCGTTGCCGTTCTCGGTCTCGTCGGCCTCAGCGTCGGTCTCGTCGGACTCGTCGGTGTCGGTCTCTTCAGCCTCGTCGGCGTCAGCATCGGCGTCGGCCTCTTCGACCTCAGCCTCAGTCTCGTCGGCGGTCTCTTCGACCTCTTCGACCTCAGCCTCAGTCTCGTCGGCGGTCTCTTCGACCTGAGTCTGGTTGGTTTCGTTGGCGACGGATTCCTTGTCTGCGACTGGCTGGTCGTTGCTGACGCTGCTGGTGTTGTTGGTGGTCTGG
>PBTQ01000103.1 GCA_002729125.1 Acidimicrobiaceae bacterium
CATCGCCGAGTCCTTGCCGAAGGATGCGATCGTGGTAGTCACCAAGGCCGACATCGCCAAACCCGACCAGGTCCTCGAGCAGTTGAGCGTCACGTCGCAACTCGAGGCCGCCGCCTGGTTCCCGGTCAGCGGCCGCACCGGCGACGGCGTCGACCCGTTGGTCGCGCACCTCCGCGCTCGCCTCCCGCTCGGCCCGAAGTTCTATCCGGACGAGATGGTCACCGATGTGCCCGACCCGTTCTGGGTGGCAGAGCTCGTGCGGGAGCAGTTGCTTGCGGTTGCGCGTCAGGAACTTCCGCACTCGATCGCCACACGAGTGACGGAATGGGAGTGGCCCCGGATCCGCTGCGAGATCCTTGTCGAGCGCGAGTCGCAGAAGGCCATGGTCATCGGGAAGGGCGGCGAGAACCTCAAAAAGGCCGGAACCGCCGTGCGGCGCCAGCTGCCTGAGGGGGCCTTCGTCGAATTGTTCGTGAAGGTCGAGAAGAATTGGCAGCGGCGCCCCGAGTCGGTCGCCGAACTCGGTTACTGAACTGCCTCGTCGTCGCGGAGACCCTGGAGGAATCGGGTGACGTTGTCTCGGTCCTTGGTGCGAGTCATCGGCGGAAGCGCGTTGATGAGCTCCCAGCGGTAGCTGCGGGCGGTTGCCAGGCGGGGATCGAGCACTGCAACCACGCCGCGGTCGGTGCCGCTGCGGATGAGGCGTCCGGCCCCCTGGGCGAGCAGGGTTGCCGCTCGTGGGAGATCTATCGTGCCGAAGGCAGCCTTGCCCGCTCGGTCGCGTCGAGCCTGCAGGACCGGCTCGTTCGGGCGTGGGAACGGGATGCGGTCGACAATCACCAGGCTGCACGTTCGGCCGGGGGCGTCGACTCCCTGCCAAAACGACATCGTCGCGAACAGTGATGTCTCCTCTTCCTCGACGAATTCGCGAAGGAGCGCGTTCTTGGCGCCGTCGCCCTGCATCAGAATCTTCCAGGGGAGGCGACCTTCCAGCCGTTCGACCGCTTCCCGCATCGCCGAAAACGAGGTGAACAGCGCAAGCGTGCGTCCACCGGCCGCTGCCATCAAGATTTCGATCTCGGCATGTTGGGCGCTGCGGAACCCCTCGTTACGGGGATCAGGGAGGTGGGTCGGGCAGTAAAGGAGTGCGTTGCTCGCATAGTCGAAGGGGCTGCCGACGTCGAGGGTTGTCGTGCCTTCAGGCAGGCCGAGCCGACTCATCACTTCCGGCGGCAGGGTGGCTGACGTGAGTACGCCCGCCCGCTTCGCCCAGAGGTTCTTTGACAGCAACGAGTCGACGGCGATCGGGGTCGACCGCAGCCCCGGATTGGACGCTGGACCGTCGACCCACATGACGTCACTATCGGTCGGCCAACGCACGGCATCGATGTCGTCGATCAGGCCAGTGGCGACTTGGCGGGCGCGGATGGCTTTGGTGCGGGTGCCGGCCGGGGCGCTCTCGGGAACGGCTCGCAACGCATCGAGCAGCCGTTCGGTGGCCGCCCGGACGTCGTCAAGGGCCTTGCCGACCTCGGCGTCGGGCCCGTCGAGCAGCCGCGCACCGATCAGGGGTTCGAGGGCGACGTGCAACGACGTGGCCGACTCCTCGGCCCGCTGACTGGGCTCGATGTCGACGAGCACTGATGCGGTATTGCGGGCAGCGGCCTGGACTCGGGCAGGGCTGATCTGTCGGCCGGCAGCTTCAGCGACGATGTCCTCGAGTTGGTGGGCTTCGTCGATCATTACGACGTCGTGTTCGGGAAGCACCGCATCGACCGTGATCGCCAGCGCGTATAGGTGCAGGTTGACGACGAGGATGTCGGCTTCGGCGGCCTTGTGGCGGGCCTTTTCAGCGAGGCAGTCGTCGCCCCGCGGGCAGCGGTTTGCACCGGGGCATTCGTCGCGTCCGACGGAGACGAGGCGCCAGGTGCGGTCGTCGACCGTTTCGAGTTCGGCGCGGTCGCCAATGGCGGACGTTGCGGCGAAGGCCCGCAACTCGCCGAGTGTGTCGCTGTCGATTGAGCCTCCGTCGCGTTCGGTGTCGTCGAGATCGAGATCGAGTCGGTCGTCGGCCTCGAGTTCGTCGAGCCGTTGGAGACACAGATAATTCGACCGTCCCTTGAGAACGGCGAAACGGAATGGGACGTCGAGGTGCTCGGCGAGGAACGGGAGATCCTTCCCGGCGAGCTGATCCTGAAGCGCTTTGGTGGCGGTGGCAACGACCGTTGGGCGGTCCGACAGCACCGCAGGGACGAGATAGGCGAGCGACTTGCCCGTGCCGGTGCCGGCCTGGACGACCGTGTGTCCGTCGTTCTCTATGGCGTCGGCAACGGCCCGCCCCATGTCGACTTGCCCCTCGCGCCGCTCGCCGCCCGCCGGCAGCGAGGAGGTAACAGCCTCGAGGGCTCCAGCGGTGAGATCAGCGAACGACACGGCGGCTGGCACCCTACGCGGGAACCGCGTCGCTCGGGTGGTGCCAGGATAGGTTGCCCCCGTGGACCTCGACTCGCTTGACTCGACGCGCATTCCGCGCCACGTCGCGTGTGTAATGGACGGCAACGGCCGCTGGGCGCAATCGCAGGGCTTGCCCCGCACAGAGGGGCACAAAGCCGGCGAACACAGCCTGTTTGAGGTGGTTGACGCAGCGATCGATGCCGGCGTCCAGTGGCTAACCGTCTATGCGTTCTCCACGGAGAACTGGAAGCGCCCGAAGGACGAAGTGCGCTTCTTGATCAACTTCAACGAAGAGATCCTTGTGCGCCGTCAGGACGAGCTCCACGCCCGCAACGTCCGGATCCGGTTCGTCGGACGCCGCGACTGGCGGGTCCCGAAGCGACTCATCAGGCGCATGGATGAGAGTGTCGAGCTCACCAAGAACAACACCGGCCTGACCTTCACGATCGCCTTCAACTACGGCGGCCGGGCCGAGATCGTCGATGCGGTGAGGCGCATCGTCGACAAAGGCATGCCGGCCGACAAGATCAACGAAAAGACCATCGCCCGGGAGCTGTACGACCCAGAGATGCCCAACCCCGACCTGATGATCCGCACGTCGGGTGAATACCGCATCTCGAACTTCTTGCTCTGGGAACTGGCCTACAGCGAGCTGCTCTTCACCGATACGCCCTGGCCCGAGTTCGGCCGCGACGCGCTGATCGCCGCCATTCACGTGTACCAGACCCGCGAACGGCGCTTCGGCGGGGTCGACACCGAAGGCTGATATGGCGCTGTACCGCGATCACGCCGTGGTGTTGCGCACCTGGAAGCTCGGCGAGGCCGATCGCATCGTCAGCTTGCACACCCACGATCACGGCAAGGTGCGTGGGGTCGCCAAAGGGGTGCGTCGAACCAAGTCCAAGTTCGGGGCTCGGCTCGAACCGCTAAGCCATGTCACGATTCAGCTCTACCGGGGCAAGGGCGACCTCGACACGATCACCCAGGTTGAGACCGTCGACCGCTTTGTCTCACTGCGCTCAGACCCGGACCGGTTCGCCCGCGCCCAGGCACTGCTCGAAGCGGTCGACCAGGTCGCGCAAGATCGCGAACCCGATCCGGAACTGCACGTCATGCTGGTCCGGGGGTTACGCACGCTCGACCAGAGCGATTCGCCGCTGGTCGTCGCTGCGTTCTTCTTGAAGCTGCTCGATCACGAGGGCGTGATGCCTGAGCTTGAGGCATGCGTATCGTGCGGCGAGGACAACCCGATCGTTGCGTTCGATCCGATCGAGGGCGGTGTGCTGTGTCGTGACTGCCGTCGGGGGCGTCCGATCACACCTGAGGCCCTCGAGACGCTTCGCCGCATCCTCGGCGGGAGACTTGCCGGTGTGCTCGCGGAGCCGGTCGCATCTCACACGGGGGAAGTCGACATCCTCGCCACGCTGTTGATGGAACACCATCTCGAGCGCCGCTTACGCGCCGTTGCCGTGCTCGATCAGACCCAGTACTGAGCGCCCCCTGAGCAGGCCGTATCCGGGTGAGGGCGCGCCGTCTCGTTATCGGCTGATCGGGATCCAGCGCCCTTGCGCCTCGGACCATTCCATCCATTCGGTGAGTTCGGGATCCCATTGGATGTAGGTGCCTCGCGCGTCGTCCCACATCGGTGCGTCAACGCCGGGCCTGGATGGTGCTTGCGTTGGTTGCTCGTCGGGCGTCTCCGCAGGCGGTTCGGCAACGGGTTCAGGTTCTGGAGTGGGGATCGGTTCGGGTTCGGGTTCCGGCTCGGGTTCCATGATCAGCGACGGTTCGGGTTCGGCGACCGGGAGTGGCTCGGCGGGCGCAGCTTCCTCGGCCGGCGGGAATGCCAGCGGAGCAGCCGGTGGCGGGAACGCCGGTGGGGCGCCTGGGGCGGGCTCGGTGCGGTACTCCGAGGGCGGAGATGGCTGGTAGGTCGCGGGCGCGCTGGCCGTCGGGGTCGCGCCGGTCGGCGCTGTCGGGGTGGGCGGTGGTGGGGTAGCGGACGGCGCCGGCGGGCTGGGTGCTGCTGGTGGCGGTGGCGTTGCGGCCATCAGGGTGGTGACAGGGGGGCCCGTCGGGGGAGGAGGTGTGGTCAGTTGCGTCGCGGCTGCTGGCGGCGTAACGACAGTCGACGGAGCCTGCACCGGTGGTCGATCCACCGAGTCGGCTCGCACCACGAGCGTGTTTGCCACCCGATCACCGACGCGGCGGCGGTCCCTACTTGCGAGCAGGGCGCCGCCGACAATCGGCGCAAAATACGGGAAGGCATCGACGACCCAGAGCGTGCCGCGAAGGATGTTCGCGCCGAGACCGGCCTTTTTGAATGTGTCAGCCTTTACGACCCGGATCCCGGTGAGGAGCTTTCCAGGGCTCCAGCCGGTGATGCCCGGCAGGATCATGGTCGAGATGAGCACCCAGGCGAGCCAGATCAGGGTGATCACCAAGACCTCGTTCGCGGTGCCGACGTACACGGTCGTATCGGCCTGGATGCAAAGGTCGTTGCTGAATTCGTTGATCAGCTCGCACTGGAGTTCGGCGGTCAACGAATCCCCGAACTGCGTATTGGTAAACGTCGCCAAGGCAAACGCAAAGATCAACGTCACCCCGATCAGCCCATCGATCAGAAAGGCGCCGATACGACGCCCGACGACCGCAGTGGGGTTCGACAATGGAGGGCTCGGTGGTGGAGGAGACATGGATTGCACGCCTCCCAGTGTGCCGCACGGTGGCGGGCCTCGCCGGTAGCCTCAGCCACCATGAGCGAGACCGCTTCCCCTGATCCCGAACTGTTTGACAAGATCGTCAACCTCTCCAAGCGGAGGGGTTTCGTCTTTCAGTCAGCGGAGATCTACGGCGGTTTCCGCTCGACATACGACTATGGGCCGCTCGGGGTGCTCCTTCTTCGCAACGTGAAGGACGCCTGGTGGCGATCGATGGTGCAGCAACGCCACGACGTTGTCGGCCTCGATGCATCGATCCTGTCGCCGCCGCAGGTGTGGCAGGCATCGGGCCATCTCGCCAACTTTTCGGATCCACTGGTCGACTGCACGAACTGCAACGCTCGGCATCGACTCGACAAACTTGACGATCCCAACGTCTGCCCGGCCTGTGGGAGCGAGGGCACCTTCACGGAGGCACGCGAGTTCAACCTGATGTTCAAGACCCATGCCGGGCCGGTCACGGAGACCGCCGCTGAGGTCTACCTCCGGCCCGAGACGGCGCAGGGCATGTTCATCAACTTCGCTAACGTGCTCAACACGAGCCGAAAACGGCCGCCGTTCGGTATCGCACAGATCGGGAAGTCGTTCCGGAACGAGATCACGCCGGGAAACTTTGTGTTCCGTACTCGTGAGTTCGAGCAGATGGAGATGGAATTCTTCGTTCCGCCGGCGGAAAGCCGGCAGTGGTACGAGTACTGGTGCCAGACCCGCATGGACTGGTATCTCGACCTCGGCATGGATCCGGCCAAGATCAAGCTGCGGGCCCATGACGATGACGAACTGAGCCACTACAGCTCGGGCACGAGCGATGTCGAGTACTTGTTCCCGTGGGGCTGGGATGAGCTGGAAGGGATCGCCAACCGGGGCGATTTCGATCTCACCCAGCACGCCACCCACTCGGGCGAGAAACTCGACTTCTTCGATCAGGCCAACAACGAGCGGTACGTGCCCCACGTGATCGAACCCGCTGCGGGAGCCACCCGAACGGCAATGGCGTTCTTGATGGACGCCTACGACGAAGAGGTTGTCAACGACGACACCCGCACTGTGCTGCGCCTCGATCACCGGCTAGCACCGTACAAGATCGCTGTGCTGCCGTTGTCGAAGAAGGACACCCTCACGCCGACGGCGATGGAGGTGTTCGATTCGCTCAAGGGTCGCTGGATGGTCGACTACGACGAGACGCAGTCGATCGGTAAGCGCTACGCCCGTCAAGACGAGGTCGGCACGCCGTACTGCATCACCGTCGACTTCGAAACGCTCGAGGATCGTGCGGTCACGGTCCGTGAACGAGATACCCGTGAGCAGGATCGTGTCTCGCTCGACCAACTCGAGGGCTATCTCGCCGAACGGCTGAGTTAATCCTGGTGCCGCGCTCCGCCGAGGGCTGTTTCACCTGAAACTCCGCCGGAGCTCGCTGCTAGGTTCGGCGGCGATGGGGATCCACGACGAGGACATTGCTCGGACACGGGCCGCTGTGGACCTCGTCGCGATCATCGGCGAGCACACCGAGATCAAGCGATCCGGCCGCAACTGGATGGCTCGCTGCCCGATCCATGGTGAGCGCACCCCGTCGTTGTCGGTCAGCCCCGAGAAGGGCGTGTACTACTGCTTTGGGTGTGGGGCGAGCGGCGATGCGATCACGTTCGTCCAGGAGATGGAGAGTCTCGACTTCGTCGGAGCGGTGGAATCTCTTGCCGGCCGCTACGGCGTTCAGTTGCGTTACACGTCCGCTGGCGAGGGCCAGCGTCGAGGCCGCAAGAAGGGTCTGCAAGAGGCGGTGGGCAAAGCGGTTGACTTCTACCACGAGCGCCTGCTCAGCGGTCAGGATTCGGCGGAGGCACGGGCCTATCTGCGCAGCCGTGGCTACAACGGGGAGCTCGTCCGGCGCTACCAGATCGGTTGGGCACCCGACGATTGGGATCAGCTCGCCCGTCATGTCCGGTTGAGTGCCGATGATCTTCGTGATTCGGGGCTCGGGTTCGTCAACAAGGCCGGTCGCCAGCAGGACGCCTTCCGAGGGCGCGTGATGTTTCCGATCCACGACGAACGTGGTGAGCCGGTCGGGTTCGGGGGGCGCATCCTGCCCGGTCACGAGGGCCCCAAGTACAAGAACACCACCACCGAGGCCGAGGTGTACGACAAGAGCAAGGTGCTCTACGGCCTGCACACGCACCGCGACGGAATCGTCAAGGCGGGCGAGGCGATCATTTGCGAGGGGTATACCGATGTGATCGGCTACGCCACTGCCGGGATCTTGCGGGCGGTCGCTACGTGTGGCACTGCGCTCACCGAGGAGCACGTTCGGCTGCTCAAGCGCTTCTCGGCCAACCGTCTCGTGTTGTCGTTCGATGCCGACGCGGCCGGCCTCGCTGCAGCCGAGCGGGTCTACGCGTGGGAAAAGGAGTACGAGCTCGACATTCGGGTGGCCGCTTTGCCGCCAGGTATCGATCCTGACGACCTCGCTCGCCAGGATCCCGAGGGTCTCCATCGTGCGGTCGACGAGGCGGTTCCGTTCCTCAAGTTCCGTCTCGACCGAGTGCTCGATGCCGGCGACATGTCCACCCCTGAAGGCAAGGCGCGAGCTGCCGAGGCTGCGCTCGATGTCGTCCGCGAGCATCCCGACACGCTGGTGCGTGATCAGTACGTCATCGAGATCGCCGACCACACCCGTATCGAGTTGGCCCGCTTGCGTGAGTTGCTCGCCGCCGAACGTCGGCCTCGTCCGGCAGCTCAGCAGAGCACTCGCTATCCGGAACCCCGTTACGCCGAGCCCGAGCCCAACTGGGACGATTACGACCCGGGCGTCGACCCCGACGGTCCCCCCAAGTTCGACCTGAACCGTCTCACCCCAGAGGACGAAGCGATCCGGCTGATGATTCATCGACCCGACGAGGTCGCCGGGCGGTTGGTGGCAGCGCTCTTCGGCGACCCGGTGCGCAGAGAGGCATTTGTTTCGCTCGAGTCCGAGGGTGTGATGGCCGCCGCCGACCGTGTCGGTGGGCGGGCCGCCACGCTCTTGCGGCGTCTCGCTGTCGAAGCATCCGAGGCCGATGCCGACGACGTCGTCGCTGGTGTCGTCCGGTTGGCCGCCGATCGCGTCGTTCGCGACCTGCAACTGGACGCCCGACATGCTTCCAGCGTGGAAGATCGTCATGGGTTTGCGCAGGCGATCGCCTGGGTCAAGACGCAGTCCGAACAGTTGTCGGAGCGTTCCACGCGAGAGGCGGCGGTCGACCAATTGCTACCGTGGCTCAACCAGCACGCCGAAGGGAGGGGAGCGTGACCGACATTGCGCCGACCGTGCCGCTCCCCGAGCCAGCAGCGGCCGAGTTTCGGGCCCTGCTCCGCAACGCGGGGGCGAGCGGCCATCTCTCACTTGATGCGTTGGTCAATGCCTTGCCCGATGTCGAGTTCAATCCTGAGCTCATCGAATCCCTTCAGGCGGCTTGCGCAACGGCTGGTGTCGTGCTCGACGAGGCGAACGAATCGCCGGTCCCCGACGAGATTCAGGTACCAGAGCGTTCTCACGGCGATGTGGAGCCAGCCGATGGCGACGAAGTGTCGATCGACGCTGAGCGAGTCGCACGCGCTGCGGCCTTCGCTGCCACGATCGGCGACGACGTCGAGGCCTCAAGTCGGCGTTCTCGACCCAGTCGTACCCCCGCGAGCGACGGCGGTAGCTCCGATGATCCGGTGCGGATGTACCTCAAGGAAATCGGGCGAGTGCCGCTGCTCGATGCCCGTCAGGAAGTTCGTGTCGCTGCCCGCATCAAGCGCGGTCTCGAGGCGACCGAGCACCTCGCTGTGTCTGAAGAGAGCGGCGAGATCGACCGACTCGATCTCGCCGACCTGGCTCGCTACAAGCGTCTCGTTCGCGACGGCGATCGGGCAAGCGATGAACTCATCCGCGCCAACCTGCGTCTGGTCGTATCGATCGCCAAGCGCTATGTCGGCCGCGGCATGGTGCTTCTTGATCTCGTGCAGGAGGGCAACCTCGGCTTGATGCGAGCGGTCGAGAAGTTCGACCACACCAAGGGCTTCAAGTTCTCGACGTACGCCACCTGGTGGATCCGCCAGGCGATCACCCGCGCCATCGCCGATCAGGCCCGCACGATCCGGATCCCAGTGCACATGGTCGAGGCGATGAACCGGGTGAAGCGGGTGCAGCGACAGATGCACCAGGAACTCAAACGTGAACCTACGGTCGAGGAGTTGGCCGCAGAGGTCGACGAGTCGGTCGAGAAGATTCGGGAGATCCTGCGAATCGGTCTCGACCCGCTGTCGCTCGACTCGCCCGTCGGCGACGAGGACGAATCCAACCTCGCCGACTTCATAAAGGACGAAAACGCCGCAGCTCCTGTCGATGTTGCCACTCGTCACCTGCTGGCCTCGGCCGTTGGTGATGTTCTGGTCGAGTTGAGTGATCGGGAGCAGGAGGTCGTTCGGCTTCGTTTCGGTCTTGATGATGGCCGTCCCCGCACGCTCGAAGAGGTCGGCCGACAGTTCGGCGTCACGCGCGAACGGGTCCGTCAGATCGAGGCCAAGACGCTTGCCAAGCTGCGACACCCAAACCGCTCAGATCGGCTCCGGGACTATCTCGAGGGCGCCTGAGAATCCACTTACCCAGGACCGCCATCTGCGTCGGTCCTGATACCCTTCGCTGCCGACCTTCCGGGGTAGCTCAGCTGGCAGAGCGTCGGACTGTTAATCCGCAGGTCGTGGGTTCGAGCCCCACCCCCGGAGCCAAAAGAACGGCCCGCACTTCGGTGCGGGTTGTTTTGTTTTTGCGGGGAGGTCTTGCCGAGCCCTGAGGTGGGCACGTCCCAGCGCCGGGGTGACGCAGGGGTGCGGATCAAGGAGTCTGCATCCACCGGTAGAGTCCGGGCGGGCCCGTAGCTCAATGGTCAGAGCAGGCGACTCATAATCGCTCGGTCGTGGGTTCGATTCCCACCGGGCCCACCA
>PBTQ01000104.1 GCA_002729125.1 Acidimicrobiaceae bacterium
ATCTCGATGCCGAACTCCTCGCCGAAGCCACGGACATCGCAGGTCAGATGATCGCCGGCGTCGGTGAGGCCGGGAGACCACTGGCCGCCGGCAACCGAGCCACGCCCGAGCCTGACGAACCGTGGGCGCGGCTCTGGCAGCGGATCACGATCTTGCGCGAGTGGCGGGGGGACGCCCACGTCGCTGCGCTGGTCGCCGCGCCGGCTGACCCGATCGAGGCGCTGATCCTGCACGCTGCGACCGGCATCGTCCCGAAGGTGGCGCTCACGGCCACCCGCCAGTGGTCCGACGAGCAGTGGGATGCCGGCGTCGCTCGGCTTGTCGCTCGTGGCCTCGTGCAGGAGGACGAATCGTTCACCGAGATGGGCGAAGCCTTCCGCGCCGACATCGAGCGACGGACCAATCGGGCCGCACTCCCGTTGGTTGAGGCGGTCGGCCCCGACCGGACCGCACGCCTGATCGATCTTCTCAAGCCAGTTCGCCGAGCCCTGCTCGACGGGGGCGCCTTCGCCGCCTTCGGGCGGTAGGGAGGCAATCATGTCGATGGAGATCAACGCGATCACGTTTGTAGTCACCGACATGGCGACATCGGTGGGCTTCTACACCAACCTCGGCGGCGAGATCGTCTACGGCGGCGCCGATGCGTCGTTCACCTCGCTGTCGTTCGGGTCGAACTTCGTCAATCTTCTTCAGACCGGGGAGGCACCCGGACTTCGGTGGGGTCGGGTGGTCTTCCACGTCGACTCCCCCGATGCGATCCACGACACGGCGATCGCGGCCGGCTATGCGCCGGAGTTCGCCCCGTCGGATGCTCCCTGGGGTGAGCGCTACTTCCACATCCGTGACCCCGATGGTCACGAACTCAGCTTCGCCCGACGGCTGGATCAGTGATGACCGGCGGGAGCGTCGTCCGGCTCAGCAGGATGGCTTTCCTTCGGTAGTGACGCCACCGCTCCCACCACGATCAGGCCCCAGAAGAAGCCGACGACCGCCGAGATCAGGGTGTTGACGCTCCAGCCGATGAGTCCGCCGAGTGGAAGATCCGCCACGGCGTACTCGGCATCGTGCACGGCGTCGTAAGGGAAGTGCCAGCCGAGTTCCTCGGCGCCGACAAGAAGGATGTGACCGCCGACCCACAGCATTGCGGCAGTACCGACCACCGAGAGCGTCTTCAGGACCTTCGGCATGGCGGCGACCAGGCTGCGACCCGTTCGCTGTGAGCTCTCTGAATCGCTTTGTGCCATCCGGAGGCCGACATCGTCCATTTTCACGATGAGCGCCACCGCGCCGTAGACGACCACGGTGATCAGCACGGCGACGATGGCGAGGATGATGCCGCGGGTCACCAACGGCTCGTCGATGACCTCCTTGAGCGAGATCACCATGATCTCGGCCGACAGGATGAAGTCGGTGCGGACTGCGCCCGTGACGGTGGCCGCTTCGGCTTCGGGGCCGACCACGGCGACCGGCACATCATGGTCATGATCGTCGCCGGCGAGGGCGTGGAGGATCTTGTGGGCACCCTCGTAGGCGAGGAACGAACCGCCGCAGATCAAGATGATCTCGACAAGGGTCGGAGCGATTTCGCTGAGCAGGATCGCCGCCGGGAGGATGAACGCAAGCTTGTTGAGCAACGAGCCACGGGCGATCTTCTTGATGATCGGGAGTTCGCGCTCGGCAGCGAGGCCTTGAACGTACTGCGGGGTGACCGCAGCATCGTCGACGACGACACCGGCCGCCTTCATCGAGGCGCGACCCGCCGCCGCACCGACGTCGTCAATCGATGTCGCTGCGAGCTTCGCCAGCGCAGCGACATCGTCGAACAGACCTACGAGACCACCAGCCATGGGTCCAAAAACTAGCGGACCAGCCGGATGGTCCGACGACGCTCAGATGCTGACGGTCGTCAGGTCGTCGCCGAGAATGATCTCGCCATCGAAATGCTCGGCCGCGAAAGCAATCCAAGCGTCGTACTGCTCTGCAGGTGGCGCCGGAACCATGTGGGTCAGCAGCAGCCGCTTGGCGCCGACCCGGGCTGCGGTCTGAGCGGCCTCAACGACATCAGAGTGGTAGTCAAGGATGTCCTGAATCATCTCCATGGGGATCTGCCGGACAAGGTCCTTGCGGATGACCGACTGCAGGTAGGCATCAGCGCCATCTGCGAGGACATCGACGCCCTCACACGGGTTGGTGTCGCCGACCAAGGCGACGGAGACCCCATCGTGTTCGAGCCGGTACCCGATGGTCGGGGAGACGGGCGGGTGCTCCGTTGCCGCCGTCGTGACCATGACGTCGTTGATCATGAACGAGTCGCCGGGCTTGAGCTCAGTGACATCGAGTTGGGGACCCTTCGTCATCTCGTCGTGGTGCGCGATGCGATAGCCGATGTCGAACTCGAGCATCGCCAACGTGCGGTCGACGAGTTCGACGATGCCCTCGGGGCCGAAGATCTTCAGCGTGGCGTTCTCTCGTGTCATCACCCAGTGGGTGGTGATGACATCGTTGAGTGCAGCAATGTGGTCGCTGTGGAAGTGCGTGATCAGCACGCCCCCGAGCATCCCGGGCAACGATCCGGCCGCTGTCATCCTCATGACGACACCGCGCCCGGCGTCGAGGAGAATGTGGGTGTCGCCTGCTTTTACAAGGGCGGTCGAGGCGGCCCGGTTGGCGTCAGGAATCGGTGATCCTGTGCCGAGCATCGTGATTTCCATTCCGTCATCGTAGAACTTTTGTCGTGAAGACTGTCAATTGTTACGGTCGCCGTATGAGCGGCCACCCGATCGTGCTTGCGGGCCAGTACGGCTCGCCCTATTCCCTCAAGATGCGGGCGATCCTGCGCTACCGCCACATCCCGTTTCGCTGGGTGCTGCGCGACTCGAAGTGGGACGACCTTCCCGAGCCACCGGTGCGGCTGATCCCCATGATCGTGTACCCCAACGGCGATGGCAGCCACGGTGAGGTCACGATCGACTCGTCGCCACAGATCATGCGACTCGAACGCGAACACACCCACCGCAGGGTTGTCCCCACCGATCCGGCACTCGCCCTGATCGACGCCATCATCGAGGACTTCGGCGACGAGTGGGTCACCAAGGCGATGTACCACTTTCGCTGGGCGTATCAGGACGGCATCGACAAGGCCGGGACGCTCCTCCCCCTGTCGGGCAATCTGCAGCTCGATTCCGACGGCGCCCGGACGAACTACGACTTCATCACCCAGCGTCAGATCGGGCGCCGCGAACTCGTCGGCTCCACCGACATCACCCAGCCGATCATCGAATCCTCCTATGAGCGGCTGCTCGATCTGATGACTGCCGGGTTCGCCGAACGAGATTTCTTCCTCGGCGACCGACCGGGGCGCGGCGACTTCGGCATCTTCGGACAGCTGACGCAGCTGGTGAAGTGGGATCCGACCTCGGTCCGGATTGCGGAGCAGCGAGCCCCGAAGGTGATCAACTGGGTCGACCGCACTGACGATCTGTCATGGCTTCCCGTCGAGGGCGACGACGGTTGGGTGTCGTTGGAGTCGCTCCCCTCCGCCACTCGTCGCCTCCTGCACGAGATCGGGGCCACCTATGTCCCGTTCCTGCTCAACAACGCCGACGCGCTGGAAAAAGGGAAGGACGAGGTCGTGTGCGAAATCCTCGGCGATACCTACCGCCAGGGGCCGTTTGCCTACCAGGGCAAGTGCCTCGAGTGGCTCCGGCGGGACCATGCAGCACTCTCCGACACCGACCGCGAACGAGTCGATACCGTGCTTGCCGGGACGGGCTGCGAGGCGATTTTCGCCTAGGCAGACGCTTCGGGTCAGGCGACGTCGAAGCCTGCGTCGTCGATGGCGGCGATGATTGCATCGCGCCCGCCACCGACGACCGTGACGATCTTCGTGTCGAGATCGATCCGGACATCGCTGACACCCTCGACCTTGCCGACCTCGCCGGTGATCGCCTCGACACAGTGCCCACAGCTCATACCGGGCACGGAGTAGGTCCCGGTCATGCGGCCACCTCGAGATCTGGGTGCTGACGGGCACCCCGGAAGCGACGCAGGCGCAGACTGTTGCTGACGACGAACACCGACGACAACCCCATCGCACCGGCGGCGATCATCGGGTTGAGCACACCGAAGGCGGCGAGCGGGATGGCGGCGGCGTTGTAGGCGAACGCCCAGAAGAGGTTGCCCTTGATCGTGGTGAGCGTGCGTCGCGACAACGCAATTGCGTCCACCACCACTCTGAGATCGCCGGAGACGACCGTCAGGTCGGAGGCCTCGATGGCGATGTCGGTGCCGGTCCCGATCGCAATACCGAGATCGGCCTGGGCGAGCGCCGGGGCGTCGTTGATGCCGTCGCCGACCATGGCGACCCTGCGCCCCTCGGCCTGGAGTTCCCCGATGACCTGGGCCTTGTCGTGCGGGTAGACCTCGGCGATGACGTTGTCGATGCCGACCGCGGCAGCGACCTCCTCGGCGGTACGACGGTTGTCCCCGGTGAGCATGGTGACCTGAAGGCCCTGGGCGCGAAGCGCGCTGATGGCGTCGGCTGACGTGGCCTTCACCTCGTCGGCAACGACGAAGACGACGTCGGCCCAACTGTGGAGGCCAGCGAAGACGGCAGTGGCACCGGCCGACTCGGCGGCGACGGCAGCCGCCTCCACCTCGTCGGGAATCTCCTCGAACAGGCTGCGACGACCGACGCAGATCTCCTCACCGTCGACGGTGGCGACCACCCCCGAGCCGGCTCGATTCGTGAAGTGCTCGACCTCGAGCGTCGGCGCCGCCGCCGAGACCGCTCGAGCGATGGGGTGCTCCGAACGGGACTCGGCTGATGCGGCGAGGGCGACGATCCGTTCACGGTCAGCGTGCTCGAGTGTCGGGGCGTGCGTGGCGATGAGTTGCATGACGCCACTCGTGATCGTGCCGGTCTTGTCGAGGACGATGGCATCGATCATCCGGGTGTCCTCGAGGACTTCGCCACCCTTGATGATCACGCCGAGCTGGGCCCCTCGCCCCGTGCCGACCATGATCCCAAGGGGCGTGGCGAGGCCGAGCGCACACGGGCAGGCGATGATCAGCACTGCGACTGCGCCGGTTACGGCGTCGCCCGACTCGTTACCGAGACTCAGCCAGATGCCGAGCGTGACGAAGGCGGTGGCGATCGCGAGCGGCACGAAGACGGCCGACACTCGATCAGCGAGTCGCTGTACCTCAGCCCGGCTGCCCTGGGCCTGGTCGACGAGTCGGATGATCTGGGAGAGCGCGGTGTCGGCGCCGACCCGGGTCGCTTCGACGATCAGAGCGCCGTCGGTGGAGATCGTGGCGCCGATGACATCGTCTCCGGGGCCTGCCTCGACCGGAACCGGCTCGCCGGTGACCATCGAGGCGTCGATCGCGCTGTGACCATCGATGATGACTCCATCGGTGGCGATCTTCTCTCCCGGGGCGACGCGGAAACGCATGCCGACGTCGAGATCTTCGGCGGCGAGTTCCGAACCGTCCTCGAGGCGAGCCATCTGGGCGCCGAGATCGGCAAGTGCTCGGATGGCATCGCCTGAGCGGCGTGTGGCCCGGAGTTCGATCCACTTGCCGAGCAGGATCAAGGTGACGATCACTGCCCCCGTCTCGAAATAGACGTGGCCATCGCCGATATTCGTGATGAGGACGGCGGCCGACCACAGGATGGCCGACAGCGAGCCCATCGAGACGAGGGTGTCCATTGTGGTGGCGCCGTGTCGGATGTTGATCCAGGCCGCCCGGTGGAAGAGCCACCCCGACCAGAGCACCACCGGGAGCGCGAGCGCGCCGACGGCCCATTCCCAGGCCTCGAATCGAAGGCTCGGCAGCATCGAGATCATGACGGTCGGGACGGTGAGGACCGCCGCCACGACCAACCGATGACGGAGATTGGCTTCGCGGGCGAGTTCAGCCTCGTTGCCACTTCCATCATCGATCACGGCGTAGCCGAGCGACTCGATCTCGGCGACCAGACTGTCGATCTCGAGAGAAGCATCGTGATCGATCCGGGCTCGGCCGTTGGCGAAGTTGACCTGGGCGTCGGCCACGGTCTCGAGCTTGTCGAGCCGCCGCTGGATGCGGCTGGAGCAGGCTGCGCACGTCATCCCGTCGATCCTCAGATCGGTACGGATCGTGGCGTCCGTGCTCATGCCGTCAGGCTACGGCGTCACGGGGACGACCACCGGCACGGGGTGACGAGCAGCGCGCAAAGGTCGTTGCCTTCGTAGCCTCGACACATGACGTCACGCTCTGATCGCCCGTACGACATCATCGTCTTCGGCGCCACCAGTTTCGTCGGCGAGATCCTCTGCCGGTACATCGTCGAGCGCCACGGCACCGACGGCGACCTCGCCTGGGCCATCGCCGGTCGAAACGAAGCGAAACTTGCTGCGGTCGCAGAGGCCACCGGTGCCGACGTGGCCCGGATCGTGGCCGACGCGGGCGACCCTGACGCCATGGCCGAGCTTGCCGAGTCGACCCGTCTCGTCATCTCGACCGTCGGACCCTACGCGCTCTATGGCTCCGAACTCGTCGCTGCGGTCGCCGCCGCCGGCACCGACTCCGTCGACCTGACCGGCGAGCCCCAGTGGATGCAGCGCATGATCGACACGCACTCGACCACAGCCGAGGCGAACGGCGCGCGCATCGTGCACACCTGCGGCTTCGACTCGATCCCGTCGGATCTCGGTGTGTGGTTCACGCAAGGGCAGGCATCGGCCCGCTTCGACGAGCCGTGCACCAAGATCGCCATGCGGGTGAAGGCCATGAAGGGCGGGGCGAGCGGCGGCACGATCGCCTCAATGATCAATGTGGTCGACGAAACAAAAGCCGACCCGGAACTGCGCACGACACTGGGCAACCCCTATGCGCTCGCCCCCGAGAGGATGCGTTCGGGGCCCCGCCAGCCCAACGTGATGCGACCAACGAAAGACGTTGTCTCCGGCGAGTGGATCGGCCCCTTCGTGATGGCCGGCATCAACACCAAGGTGGTGCACCGCAGCCACGCCCTGCTCGACCGTCCATGGGGCGCTGGGTTCACCTACGACGAGGCGATGCTCATGGGCGACAGCCCGTTGGGTGCGGCGAAGGCTGCTGCCCTCGTCGGCGGGCTAGGAGGGCTCATGAGCCTTGCGGCGCTCGGTCCGGCCCGCGGCTTGCTCAACAAGATGCTGCCCAAACCGGGCGAGGGCCCGAGCCCTGCACAACAAGAGTCCGGCTTCTTCGACCTTCGCTTCTTCGGCACCACCGCCAGTGGCGACACGATCACCACCAAGGTCACCGGCGATCGCGATCCCGGCTATGGGTCGACTGCCAAGATGCTTGCCGAGAGCGCCACGACGCTCCTCGCCACCGACCGGAACGAAACGACCGGGACCCCGGGCGGTTTCTGGACACCGGCGACGGCAATGGGCGATCAGCTGATCGAGGCGCTCGTCGAGCACGCCGGACTTACCTTCGAAGTAATCGAGAGCTGATCACCCCCAGATCGGATTCGCTGCAGCCCCGCCAGTGGTGGCAACGACCACACGCCCCTTGGTTGGGGTGTGCAGAGGCTTGATGCGCCGCAGTGGGCAAACTGAACGAGAACCAATCTCATCCACACGTATCAGGAGACGCAATGTTCGACTACAGCGGCAAGAAGGTCATTCTCACAGGTGGCGCTTCGGGGGTTGGAGCAGCAGCGTTGGAAATGATCGCCAACCTTGGCTGCAATAACCTCACTGTGCTCGACGTCAAAGAGCCGACCGGGCCAGCTACGGCTTTCATCCCGACCGATATGTCGGACCCGGACTCAATCGATGCAGCCATCGCCGAGATCGGCGACGGAGTCGACGTGTTGTTCAACAACGCAGGGGTCGCCGGCGTGCACGAGCCGGACTTCGTCATCCGGGTCAACTCACTCGGCCCGCGTCGCCTGACGCGCGGCCTGCTTGGAGGCATGTCCAGCGGCGCTGTCGTTGTGAACACTGCGTCGATCGCTGGTCAGGGGTGGCCAGAAAATCTCGGCGCCATCATGGAGCTGCTCGCCATCGAAGATTGGGAGCGTGCCCGAGCTTGGGTCGCCGATCATGCAGCTATCACCGCCGGTGATCCGTACGCATTCTCCAAGCAGGTCACCCAGGTCTGGACGATGCAAGGATCTCGGACGATGTACAACGAACGCAGCGTGCGGATGAACTCGGTGTGCCCGGGCCCGATCGACACCCCGCTCATCGGTGACTTCATCCAACACATGAGTGAAGCGCTCATCCAGTGGGCGGTTGATCAGAGCGGTGGCGTGATGCTGACCGCCGACGACATTGCCCGCACTCTCGTGATGCTCGGCTCCGATGCATCAGCGGCTCTGAACGGCCACAATCTCATCGCCGACAAGGGCCTTAGTGCGTCGGTAGCCACCGGCCAGGTTGACTATTCGGCGCTCGGCTAGACGGGTCGCTGAGCGCAACTCGCATAGAGACGGTGCGACGGGTTGCTTCGTCCACGACAACCTTGCTTTCAACGCCGTCAACCTTGACATGTCGATTCGTTTGACCGAACCCGCCTTGTGCGAGGGCAGCGCCGCTCTGCGACGCAGCTGGTCGACGATCAACAATGACTTGTGCCGGATTCACGTTGACTGAAAACAGGTGACCTACCGCCCGCTCTGCACGGGGGATGCCGGCCGGCAGCAAAGTCGTGACGCAGCACCAGTGGGGAATGAGGAGGTGGCCCACCTCATCCCCCACCAGACAGTCGGTCAGTTGACCTGGATGATCTGCGCCACGGCGATGAGGGTGACCAGCACTGCATTCGAGAGCCGGAACACGATGAATGGAGTTCGTTTGAACGCCGCACCCATTTCTGTGTCCGCCATGGATCCCGGCATTCCCTTCATCAAGGCCATAAAGCCTTGCTGAGAATTCTCGAAGGTCAGCAAACCGAAGAGCCCAACGCCGATCGCTGAGACCGTCAACAAGAACGACGAGTCGGAGATGGCGTCCCCAGCAAACACGATGATGGCGGTGAGCGCCGAGACAGCAAGCATGTAGGTGTTCTGCGAGGCCCGCAGGTTGCCGGCAGTCTGATCACCGAGTTTGATCCAATTTTTTTCGTCCATCTATGGACTCCATTCTCTTTGGGTTGGATCAATTGTTGCCCAGTAGCCCGGTGCGGCTTGGGATACGCCTTAACGGGTGGGCTGTCGACGGGTTGACCCGGCGGCAAAACGCACAGATCCCAGGTTCCGATCAGGAATCTGGGATCTTCATGCTTTGGAAGCCTGCACTCGGGTGCATCTTCGTTGGTGGCGGGGGCAGGATTTGAACCTGCGACCTTCGGGTTATGAGCCCGACGAGCTACCACACTGCTCCACCCCGCATTGTCACCTTAGCGATGTGCCATGCGTTCCCCAACCGGGTGATCAGGTGCGGGTTCGGTTCGAACAACGCCACGATTGCGGCCAAGATGGCGTCATGAAGATCAGCACCACTATCGGTTTCGACGGCGACCCCCAGCGCCTCATCCAACAAGCCAAAGACTTCGAGTCGGCCGGCGTCGACCTCCTCTGGGGCGCAGAGATCTACGGCTACGACCTCGTGTCGACACTTGCGTACATCGCCGCCAACACCGAGCGCGTCGAACTGATGACCGGCATCATCCCGCTGTATTCACGCAGCCCGGCCCTCATCGCGCAGACCGCAGCCACGCTCGACGCCCTGTCTGACGGCCGGTTCGTGCTCGGCTTGGGCACGTCAGGGCCACAAGTGATCGAGGGCTGGCACGGCGTGCCGTTCGAGAAGCCGATGGCTCGCACTCGCGACACGATCGACATCTGCCGCAAGGTCTGGAGCGGCGACAAGGTCACCCACGACGGCAAGGCGTACTCGCTGCCCTACGACGGCGGCACCGGACTCGGCAAGCCCCTCAAGTTCATGAACCGACCACCCGTGCGAGACATCCCGATCTCGATCGCGTCGATCGGCCCAAAAAACGTCGAGCTCACCGCCGAAGTGGCCGACATCTGGCAGACGATCCACTTCGTGCCCGACCGCTTCGAGCAGGTGTGGGGCGAAGCGCTCAAAACAGGCCTCACCAAACGCGATCCGGCAAAGAAGCCACTCGAGATCATCGCCGGACAGTTCGTAGCGATCGGCAAGGGTGATCACATCCAAGAAGCCCGCGACGCAGCCCGCGGCCTGATCGGTTTCTACGTGGGCGGTATGGGCGCCAAAACGAAGAACTTCTACAACGACCTCTTCAAGCGATACGGCTGGGAAGAAGAAGCCGAGGAGATCCAGGATCTGTTCCTGTCCGGGAAGCGGATGGAGGCGTTCGCTGCAGTGCCCGAGGAGTACATCGACTTGTCGGCGCTGATCGGCGACGAAGGGTTCGTGCGCGAACGCATCCAGGTGTTCAAGGAGGTGGGTGTGACCCATCTCAACGTGAGCGCGATCGGCCCGGACCCGCTCAAGCAGATCGAGATGATCAAGGCGTGGAGCGAATAGCGGGATGCCGCGACACGAAGGGGGCGGTCAACCGGTGAGCGACTTCTCTCTCACCCCCGAGAAGCTGAACGACTCGATGTCGACACTCTTTACGAGTTCGGTCTTCCGGTGCCTCGAGGTCTCACCCACCCATGTTCTGGCCGAGCAGAAGATCGACCAGAACGGCCTTCGTCCGGGTGGCTTCGTGCCGGGACCAGTGCAGTTCAGCCTCGCCGATCTCGTCCTCTGGTATCTCACCTCCGCCGCGATCAACCGCATCGAGCCGATGGCACTCACCTCCGACCTATCGATCCGGTTCCTCCGCCCGGGACAGGGCCAGATGCTCTACGCCCGAGCCGACCTCGACAAGGCGGGCCGGCTGATGATCATCGGGACGGTGAAAATCTGGGTCGACAATCACACGGACAAGCCGATCTCCGTCGCCCAAGGCACCTACGTGTTGCCTCAGCCCGCCTAGGGGCGCCGAGCCACGATCCGCACCTCGGCACGGGCATCAGGCAGCGCCAGCCCAGTCGTGCCGACCGCTGTCCATGCCGGCCATGGCTCGGCGACGTAGCGGTCGCGAACCTGCTGGAAGATCGCCAACTCAGCCATGTCGGTGTGCCAGCTGGTCATCTCGATCACGTCACTCCAGGTCAAGCTCGCCTCGGTCAGCACCAACGTGATCGAGTCGAACAGCTGAGTGAACTGTTCCTTGGCATCTGCAGCGCACCGGCCATCAGGGCCCATGCCGGTGACCCCGCTCAGAAAGGCAATGCCGTCGTGGACCACCGCAGGTGCGAAGTGCCATGCGTCGAACAATGACCGCTGGGACTCGGGGACGATGTGCTCCATCGCCCAAGCGTAGATCGCTGCCGGTGCGAGTTCGGCCCGGCGACGTCGGCTAGGTCGAGCAGGGTGGGGTCGGGGGCGTGGTTTCGGCCGGCAGCCTGTCGTCGGCCCCCCACTGCGACCACGACCCGGTGTACAGCCTCGCGTCGGGGAGGCCCGCCTTGCGGCGAGCGAGCAGATCGGCGCATGCGGTGACACCAGAGCCGCAGTACACCACCACATTGTCGCCGTCGGCCCCGAGCGCGCCGTAGTGCTCAGCGAGCTCGGCGTCGGATCGAAAGTGACCATCGGCGAGGTTCGTCCCCGCCGGCGCGTTCCGAGCACCCGGCACGTGCCCGGGCCTCGGATCAACCGCACTCCCATTGGCGAAGCGGTCGGGCGCACGGGCGTCGAGGATCGTCAGAGCACCATCGCGCGACTCGGCGAGCACCTGCTTGGTGATGACACGGTCGACTGGCCACTCGACCGGCGAGAACACTGCTGGCGCTGGGCTGGCGGGCCCCTCGGCCGTTGGCCCCTCCCAGGCGGCGAATCCGCCGTCGAGCACGGCAGCAGGCCGCCCAAGCGAGTCGAGCATCCACCACAATCGCGAGGCGATCAGGCCACCAACATCGTCGTAGGCGACGACCTTGGTGTCGTCGCCGATGCCGAGGCGGCCCATGGCGTCGGCGAACGACACAGCGTCGGGAAGCGGGTGTCGACCACCGTCGGTCGAGGCAGGTGAGGAGAGGTCAACGTCGAGATCGGCGAACACCGCCGAAGCGATGTGCCCACGCGCGAAATCGGCACGCTTCGGCCCCGCGTCGAGCGACCAGCGCACATCGACGACTACGAGGTCGGGATCGTCGAAATGAGCCGCGAGCCACCCGACCGAAACGATCGGCCCGAATTCCTCAGTGCTCACGGCGCGCTCAGAATGGACGATCACCAACGACGGTGACACGCTCCATGCGACGATGCATCGGCAAGAAGTCGTTGGTGGCGGCGTGCTGCGCCGACCGGTTGTCCCACATCACGAACGTGTCGGGCTGCCAACGGACCCGACACTGCACCGACGGGCTCATGATCTGGCGTTCGAGATAGCGCAGGATCTTCGTGGACTGCTCCGGCTCGACATCGAGGATGTGCGAGGTGAAGCCGATGTTGGTGTAGATCCCGCGCTCGCCCGTCTCGGGATGGGTGCGAATCACGGGATGGTGCTGCGCTGGGTACCTCTCCCGCATGGCCTCACGCTCGGCCGGCGCAACCCGATCGAAAAACACCCGCGTGTAGTCGTGCACCGCAACGAGATCGTCGACCCGCTCCTTCCACTCGTCGGGCAAACGCTGATATGCCGCGCAGGCGTTGGCGAAGCAGGTGTCGCCGCCGTGAGGCGGGACGATCACCCCACGAAGGATCGACCCCATGGAAGGTTCGGCCCTCCAGGTCACATCGCTGTGCCATCCCGCTGCCACGAAGGTCCTGCCCGTGTCGCCGCCGGCCTCCAACACCACGATCTCGGGGTGCCCGTCGTCGTTTTCAGTGAACGGATGCACCTCGAGGTCGCCGAACAGTCGACCGAAGGCAATGTGCTCCTCCTGGGAGATGTGCTGACCGCGCAGCACCAGCACCTTGTGGTCGAGCCACGCCTTGCGGAGCTCCTCAGCCGTCTCGGTCGAGATGTCGGCCAGATCGACGCCGGTGATCTCGGCGCCGATCGAGGCGGTGAGCGGATGGATACCGATGGCCATGGTGTCCTCCTAGAACGGGGCGTCACCGACGACGGTGACGCGCTCAACGTGGCGGGTCTCGGGCCAGAAGTCGTCGGTCGCAAAATGCTGGACGGCCCGGTTGTCCCACATCACGAAGGTGTCGACGCTCCAACGGATACGGCACTGCGCCGACGGGTTCATGATCTGGCGCTCGAGATGACCCACGATCTCCGCTGACTCCTCGGGTGCGCAACCTTCGATCTCACGGACGAATGAGCGGTTGGTGTAGACCGTGCGCTGGCCGGTCTCGGGATGGGTACGGATGACGGGATGCCGGGCCGGCGGATAAAGCGCCTGCTTCTCGGCCCGCTCCTCCTCGGAGAGACGCTGCCCGAAGGTCATCGAGAAGTCGTGAATGGCGAACAGCGGGTCAACCCGATCCTTCCACTCCTGGCTGAGACGCTGGTAGGCGGCACCGGCGTCAGCGAAGCAGGTGTCGCCGCCCGCCGGCGGGATCACGACACCCCGCAGGATCGAGCCCATCGAGGGTTCGGCCCGCCAGGTGACATCGCTGTGCCAGTTGTTTGCCGCGTACTGGTACTCGGCGGTGGACTTGATCTTGACGATCTCGGGATAGCCCTTCTTGCCGACGGCGAACGGATGAACCTCGAGATCACCGAACCGGCGACCGAAGGCGACGTGTTCCTCGACCGAAATGTGTTGGTCGCGCAGGACCAGCACCTTGTGGTCGAGCCACGCCTTGCGCAGCTGCTCGAGGGTCTCCCCCGAAAGATCGGCCATATCGACGCCGGAGACCTCGGCGCCCAGTGTTGCGGTGATCGGTCGGACCTCGATCGCCATGGCTTCCCCCGTTCGCTGAGTATCAACCGCTCCAGAGTGGCACGATCAGGGGGTGGACGCACCTTCGCTGCGCACCAAGCGCCTCGTGCTTTTGCCACTCGGCAGCGCCGATCTCGACGAGGCCGCCGCGCTCTTCGCCGACCCACGCGTGATGGTCCACATCGACGGCGGGGCGCGAGGTCGCTCCATCACCTCGCGTCTGCTCCAAGCCAACGAACGCTGCTGGAAGACCGAAGGCTGGGGTCTCTGGGCGATCCGGGATGCCACGTCCGGGGCGTTCATCGGCCAAAGCGGGCTTCAGCGCATCCCCGAACTCCAGGACGCCGACGTCGAGTTCAGTATGGTCATTGGGCGTCGAAACTGGCGGTTGGGCATCGCCACTGAGGCAGCCAACGCCATCCTGTACGATGCCCGGGGGCGCTTTTCGGGCAACCAGATCCACGCCCTCGTGCATCCTGACAGCGCTGCTGGCGGCCCGTTTCTTCGTCGGATCGGCTTTCGGCGCGATGACGATCAATTCGTCCGCGGCGAGACGCTCGAGGTCTGGCATACCCAGCGTTTGGGCTAACGCAGATGCCTCGTCATCCGGCTCTACAGCCGACGTGAGCAAGCCACTAGCGCGCTGCTAGGGAGTTGGTGGCTGTGGATCCTCGTCGTCGTCGGTGTGTCACTGGTCGTGGTCGGGGTCTACGACCTCATCCGGAAAAAACACGCCATCCTTCGGAACTTCCCGGTTGTCGGGCACCTCCGCTACCTCCTTGAGGGCATCGGTCCCGAGCTCCGCCAGTACATCGTCACCGACAACGATGAGGGGCGGCCTTTCTCCCGGGATCAGCGACGGTGGGTGTAAGCAACCTCCAAGAACGAGCACGCCTACTTCGGCTTCGGAACCGACAACGACCTCGATCGAGCGGGCTACCCGTTCTTCCACCACAGCGCCTTCCCCATCGACAACGACACCGACAAACCCGTGCCGTGCGCCACGGTGCTCAGCGAGCGACGCAACCGACCTGGGGTCTTCCAGCCGGCCTCGATCGTCTCAATCTCGGCGATGAGTTTCGGTTCACTGTCGAGCGCCGCCGTCGTCGCCCTCGACCGCGGAGCTGTGATGGCGGACTGCCTGCCCAACACCGGCGAGGGCGGAATCAGCGTCCACCACCGCCACGGCGGCGATCTCGTCTTCCAGCTGGCCACCGGCTACTTCGGCGCACGCGACCATGACGATGGCTTCTCGATCGACCGGGTGCTCGAATCGATGGACGGAGCGCCGGTCAAGGCCATCGAGATCAAGCTCTCACAAGGCGCAAAGCCCGGACTCGGCGGCGTGTTGCCCAGCAACAAGGCCACCCCTCGAGATCGCCACCGCCGGCGGCGTCGAGGTCGGTGTCACCGTGCGCAGCCCAGCCCGCCACCGAGTGTTCGATGACATCGCCGGCCTCGTCGAGTTCGTCGAGCGCATCGCCGATGCTTCCGGTAAGCCCGTCGGCATCAAGTCGGCTGTCGGCGACCGTGTGTTCTGGTCCGAATTCGCCGAGCATATGGCAGCTACCGGCCAGGGCCCGGACTCCATCATGGTCGACGGCGGTGAGGGCGGCACGGGTGCTGCGCCGCTCGTGTTCGCCGATCATGTCGCCCTTCCGATCCGACAGGCGTTCCCGCTGGCGCGCCGCACCTTTGCCGAGAACTGCCTTGAGGACACCGTCGTGTTTGGCGCTGCTAGAAAGCTTGGGCGCCCGCCCGATGCTGCACTCACTTTGGCACTCGGTGCCGACATGCTCGGCGTCGGCCGCGAGGCGATGCCTGCCATCGGCTGTATCCAGGCCCAGGAGTGCCAAACCGGCCACTGTCCGACCGGTGCCGCCACTCAGAGGCCTCGTCTCGTTCGCGGGCTCGACCCCACCGACAAGTCGGTGCGGATGGCGTCGTACATCAAATCCCTCCAGCGTGACCTGCGCTCGCGGGGCCACGCGATGGAGCACGGCCATCAAAGCAAGATCCGCCTCGATCAGATCAGCATCGGAAACGGTTCCGGCCACACCGTGCCTGCCACCGAGGTGTTCTGATCAGCTCCAGCTCTCCGGGTCAGCGGGGTCACCGAACAATTCGATCGAGTTGAACGCCGGATCCGGTTCGACCGACGCACCGTCCGGCCAGATTCCTGCTTCAGCGGCCACCTCGGCACGAACGCCACCCGAGCCCCACTGCACAAAGCCGAAAATCGTGTCGGGGTTGGTGACGTCGCTGCCGGAGTGCAGCGCCGCCTCACCACCGTCGGCTGAGAGACCGCCGAGCACTGATGCCATGACCAGGACCGATGTCCCCGCCGGGATCGTGCCCGCAGCGACCGGGCCGATGTCAACGCAGGTCGCGGACTGACAAATCTGGACACCACCAACGTCGGCATCGGTATCTCCGACATTGGCGATCTCGACATAGCCGTCGTCGCCAAACTCGACGAACACCATCTGCAAATCAGGAAGTTTCGCCGCCTCGGGCGGAATCGTGTCGGTGGTCGGCGGCACCGTCTCCTCGGGCTCGGCGTCAGCCGCGCCATCAAACATGTCGCCGGATCCGACGGAAGCGCGGTCGTCATCAGCTGAGTCGTCGCTGCCGCCGCACGCAGCGGCAAGCAGGGCGAACGACATCAGCGGAGCGAGCAAGAGGTGGGGCATCACGAGTCCTCCACGAGGCAGGTCAGGGGGTGACGTAACGGTAGTGGTCCTCGTCGGGTCAGGGCATGCACCAGCAGTGCACCGTGTCTTAGGCGTCGACCTCATCCGGGTCGGTCGACTTCGGCGCAGGTTCCGGCTCGACGTCGAGTTCCTCAACCGTCGCCAACAGCTCACCGATCCGGGCCAACAACTCGGCAGCGCGAATCTCATCCGGTGGCGACGAGGTCAGGGCCTCCTGACGCTGGTCGTAGAGCGACGCGACTCCGGCGAGCACCTCTTCAGGCGTCGAAGGCGCTGGCGGCTTCCCGTCATCGTCGGGCTCAGGGGCAGGGTCAGGGTCGGGATCGGGATCGGCGACGACGACAGGTCCAAGCAGATCGGAGAAGTCCTCACCGTCGAAGAGACCGTTCAGCGCCTCGGTGAGATTGCTGGCGATCGTGATGCGCTCACCCTCACCGATGGTCGCAATCACTCGCTGCAGGGTGGGCACCGACGCGTCTCCCTCGGCCGCCACATAGAGCGGGCGGACCCACAGGATCGAATCACCGATCGGCAACATCAGCAGATCACCGAACTCGACGGTCGAACCGTCACGGTTGAGCAGAGAGAGCTCGCTTGAGATCGCCTCGTCCTGCGCGATCGCCGAGGCCACGAGGACGGGACCGGGTGCGTCGGGTGAGGTGATCTCGTAGGAAACCAAACGAGACGTGCCGTCGGGTCTCGTCTCGCCGACCATGAAGGCCTCGAGTTCGCGACGGTCGTCGTTTTCATCGAAGGGCACGAAACTACGCAACGTCACGAAGCTCGGCTCGTCCTCGCCCGGCAACTCCATCAGGGCGTAATACGGGTTGACCCGCTCCTCGCGGGTGACGAGCAGGCCATCCTCATCTATCGTCGTCTCGGTGCCGGCGGCGACTCGGACCTGACGGCCCGGGTTCTGGGCGACGTCCCACCGCTCGGTGCCAATGATGAGACTTTCGGGATTCGAGACCTGGTAGCGGGCCCACATGTTGGTCTGCACCCGGAACAGGTCCTGCGGGTAGCGAAGATGGTCGCGGAGCGCCTCAGGCATGTCGTCGAACGCAGTGAACAGATCCGGGAAGGCCGACATCCAGGCGTCGGCGATCGGGTCCTCCACCGGCATGCGGTAGAAGGCGACGTCGCCGTTGTAGGCGTCGACCACGGCCTTGACCGAGTTGCGGACATAGTTGAACGACCCGTTAGCCAGACCACCGTCGAACAGGCGTCTGTTCTCGGAGCGCTGGCTGTAGGGGTAGCGGTCGCTCGTGGTGTATGCGTCGATCACATAGTGGATTCGACCATCGAAGACGACTGGGTAGGCATCGGCGTCGAACCGCAGGAACGGAGCAAGCGCCTCGACACGGTCGTGCACGTCGCGGACATAGATTACACGGGTGTCGTCGGACACGAAGTTCGAGATCAAGGGCTCGATCTGACCGAACCGCATTGCGAACGCAGCCTGTCGAATGAACGACCCCATGCTGACGCCGGACTCGCCGTCGTAGCGAACCGGAACGTCCTGGTTGGTTGCGCTGTCGACATAGTCGATTTCGTCGACCGTGGCACCCACGAGGGCGTACCCACCAAGGCCTTCACCGTGGTAGATCTGCGGCTGGTCGAGCTGAAGGTCGAGTACCGGATCGGTCTCGATCGGCAGACCGCCGGCAAGGAAGCTCGGGCTCCCCTCAGGCGTGGTGGCGTTTGCGCCGGCAAGGGCGAGGCCGTAGCCGTGGGTGAGACGAACATGCTCTCGCTCCCAGCTGAGATCGGCGAGGTTGAGTTCTCGGGTGCCGAGCACGACCTGCGTCAGTTCGCCATTGATCAGGTAGCGGTCGGTGTCGAGCGACGGCGCAAAGGTTGCGCCGACGTCGACCACGGCGCCCTCGAAACGGTAGAAGTCGCGTAGCGCCTCGAACCGCTCGAAGGTCGGATGGGTGACGACTGGGTCGAGCACGCGGGTGTTGCGAACGGTCGTGGCGTTCTCGCGAAGTTCGTCGGCCGTAACATCCGTCGTGTAGGCGAACGCCGTCTCGATGACGTCGGCGTCGGGCTCAAGCCCGAACGCTTCACGGGTCGCATCGATATTGCGCTGGGTGAACTCGACCTCGCGACTCGTCTCGTTGGGCTCGACCTGGAAGCGCTGCACGAACGCCGGGTAGATGCCGCCCATGACGATGGCGACGAACGCCCACAGACCCACGGCGATGATCGGCAAGGTCCAGCCCCGCTGCCGCAGGTTGAACACGAGCAATACGACCGCCGACAGCGAAATGGCGATCAGGAGGTAGAGCGCAGGCAGCTGCGCGTTGACATCGGTGTAGAGCGCACCATCGACCACACCTCGCCGCGAAACAGTGAGTTCGTAGCGCTGCAACCAGTAGTCGGCTGCTCGAATCACGGCGAGGACGGCGAGAATCGCCGAGAGGTGCACCTTGACGCTGGCCGTCGTGCGCTCGCCGGAGGTCACCGCCATGCGGATGCCACCGTTCAGGTAGTGCGCGATGACCGTGAGGATGAAGATGATGAGGAACGCGGCGAACGCCCAATCGACCACATAGGTCAAGAACGGCAACTGGAAGAGATAGAAGCCGATGTCGGTGCCGAACTGAGGGTCGGTAATCCCGAAGTCCTGACGGTTGACGAACAGCAGCCACTCTTCCCACTGCGACTGCACGCCAGCGGCGGCGAGCAGAGCGAAGAAGAACGACACCACAGCACGCACCAGCCTGGAACGGCCAGCGACAAGATCGTGGTAGCGGGCGAGGAGTTCCTCCTCAGGACCGGGTACCCGAGTCTGCGGCGCCGAGCGGTCGGCGAGGAAGAGGTTGATCCACAGCAGAGCGAAGAACACCCCGAAGAAGATGAGGGTCAAGACGATCTTGGCGCCCAACACCGTGCCCCACACATCGGTTCGGTCGAGCGAGTCAAACCAGAGGAAGTCGGTGTAGAACCCTGCGATTCCTCGCAGAGACAAGGCGATGACGATGAACGCGGCGGCGAGCACGGCCAAGACGACTCGGCCTCGCCCGCCAAACCGAGAGAAACGACCTCGCTGTGGCATCTCTTCTACATTTCGCATGGTCCCATGATTCTACCGGTTGCCCAGAACGAGGCCTTGTCGGCGCTCAGGTCATCGATCGACGCAATCGGGTCCGCACGGATCCGCGACTCGACGACCCACCGCTCCAGGTCGTTCGCTGTTTACTCGCCGGCCGGACCGATCACCGCTGACACCGCCGCAGCGGCCGCCATCGGCAAACGACGCGATCGCGACTCGCGGTAGAGCCCTCGCACGGTGTCGGAAAGCTCATCGGCATCGTCAGTGCGTTCAGCGACCTCAAGCAACCGGCTGCGAACCGGGTCGAGCGCAACGGAACGCACCTGTTCGTAGCCCTCCTGTCGGGTGCTGGCGTCACCACCCAACGCCTCGATTATATCGTCGAATGCTGCGTCGATCGCCAACTCGTAGGGGGCAGCGTGGGCGTCGGCGTCAGCCACGACGACAGCGATGGCATCAGAGCCGCTACGCCGGATGCCATCGAGAAGGGAGCTCTGCTCTTCGACCAGGATCCTCTTAAGGGCCCGCGTTGCGACACTCTCGGCTCGTGCTCGCAGCGCCTGGTTCGGGTCGGCCGAAACAACGGCTTCCTGCTCGGGCTCCGACTCGGACTCAGCGTCGGGCTGGGGCTCCTCCTCAAACTCAGGTTCCGGTTCGCCGTTGCGGTCGCCACGCAGGCGGGCGAAAAGGTCATCGACTGCGTCCACGGTCGTCTCGGGTTCGCCGGCCTCGGGGGCGTCGGCCTCAGGTTCGGAGGATTCGGACTCGGTCGCCTCGACAGGCGACGGATCATCAGTGCCAGAAGATGCATCATGCTCGTCGTCGACACGTTCATCGACATCGGCGTCCTCACCGGCAGCGGGTTCGGCCTCTTTGCTGGGTTCAAGCGCCTCGTCGATGTGGGTCAGCGCTTCCATCTCAGCCGTAACGAACACCGGATCGGGCTCATCGTCGAGATCGCCGGCGGAACCAGGTGCAGCGACGCCGTCGACCAGCGGATGTCCGACCAATCGGGCCGCCTCGATCTCAGCCTCCATGGTCTCCACTGTCGGCGTGAGCTCGTTCGCGATTCGCAAGCCGGCGCGTTCCGCTGAAGCGCGCGCCTCGGGGACCGCATCGACGAGATCCTTCATCGCCGCGTCGAGAGACTGCTGAGCGATCGTCAACGACTCAAGCAACCGGTCACGGCCCGCACGGAGCTGCTCCACTTGAGCTCGGCCCGTCTGCCGCTTGCGAGCCAGGTCACTCAGCATCCGCTCACGCACGGCCTGCGCCTCATTGACCATGTCTCGACCTCGCTGGCGGCCCTCCTCGGCGACCTCCTCGGCGTCACGCTCCGCCGAAGCAAGGGTCTCCTCACGCTCCGCGATGGCCTCCGCTCGGGTCGTGTCGGCGGCAGCGAGCGCCTCGGCCCGGATTGCCTCGGCTTCTCGTTCGGCCCGTTCGGCGCGTTCGGCAGCGGCGGCATGAGCCGCCTCGAGCACCTGGGTCGCCTCAGCACCGAGCGCTTCGGCAACCCGATGAGCCTCCAGCGGCTCTGCGAGCGCGACTTCGACGTCGACGACCCGGGCCGCCAGCACATCACGCTCGCGACGAAGTTCTCTGATGACCGCTGCAGCGTGCTGCAGCGTCCGCTGCACCGGCAGCGGGTCAAATCCGCGTCGAACCAGCTCGAACGATGCCTGGTCGAGCTCGCTGGGATCGAGAGATGCACCATCGGTCATGGCCTTGATCGTAGAAGTGCATCGCAGAGCGTTGCGGTATCCCCCAACGCAAGCGGGTCACTCCGCCGTGACACCGTCGATCTGGAGCGCCAGTTCGCTGATGTCGCCACCGCGCTCAGCAAGCACCTCAATCGCCTCGTCGAGGGTGGCAACCCCTTTGACCCGGAGGCGTTCCGTGGTCGACTCGGCATCGGCGATGGCGTCGACCGGCACAATGAAAACCTCGGCACCGGCATCCTCGGCAGCACGCGCCTTCTGGGCAACACCACCGACATCGCCAACCGTGCCTCCCGCGGAGATCGTACCGGTAACGGCAACCTTGCCACCCCCGGTGAGTTCACCTTCGGTCAGCAGGTCGATGATCGTGAGGGTGAACGCCAACCCGGCCGACGGCCCACCGATCGAGCCGGAATCGATGTCGAGTTCGAACGGCAGATCGGCGTCGACGGCCCGCACGGTGACGTCCATGATGCCGATGAAGCCACCTTCGCGGCCCTCCGGATGGGCGCCGATCGTGACCGGTTGGGCTCGGAGCTCGCCAGTGTCGACATCCTCGAGCGTGATCTGGACCTCGGTTCCCGGGTCGATCGCCGTCAGCAACTCGAGTAGGGATTCGAGGCCGGTGATGGGGTCGTCGTCGATCGCCACGATGATCTCGCCGACCTCCAGCAACCCGTCGGCTGGACCCCCCTCGACCACACCGTTGAACCCGACCCCGCTCTCGACGACAGCCTCGACCCCGAGATATTCGAGGGCGGCGACAACGGCAGACTCTTTCGACACCGCCATCAGCTCGAGATTGCGCTCGCGCTGCTCCGCCGAGGTGCGGGTACCAAAGACTTGTTCGCGGGTGCGCAGTTCGACGGCATCGTCGGAGTTCGCGCGGACCCAATCGGCGATGGTGACCTGATCATCGACCGCCACCGTCGTGAACAAGATCTTGCCTTCGGGCTCAAATATCTCGATGTCGGATGCCTGGACACGGTCGTCAGTGGGCCGAGCCGAACCCGGCTTCAGGGCCACAGCGCCAACGTCGACGACCGAGTTCCCGGGAAGGATTCGGCCGACCCACTGAGCGGGCACGGTGTAGAAGCTCGCCACGCCTGCGAGCAGAAAGGAGACCAGCACAAGCACTGCGACGCTCACCCGATCGCGGTACCAGGGGCGTGGCGCGACAGCCGCCACCGGGGATCCCAGGGGTGGCGGTAACATCGCCCCCGTCGTGTCCTCCACCGTCATGATCCTCGTGCTCGTCCTTGTGGCGGGAATCCTGGGCACCGGCCTTCGGCCACCCACCTCGATGCAGCCTGCCATGGCGCGGGCGGCAAACAGCAGTGAGCACCTAAGGCGCCGGATGGGACCGTCGATGCTTGGCGTCATGCCCGTCAACGACGAGGACGACACGAGCATCATCATGGACAGCCTACGAGCGATAGGCCTCGTCCGACGCCGCGTCGATCGGCCCGTCGTCGGCCGAAAGGCGTACGTGCGCTGGTGGGAACGGATTCGAGCGATCATCGTGCTCACCGCGTTAGTGGTCGGCCTGGGCATCGCGCTGGCCGCTGTCGTCGGTATCAGCGTGCTCGGGCTGGGCTTCCTGCTGGAGCGGGCGATCAGCTAACCGACGGCCAGCGCCGGTCCCGTTAGGGTCGGACAATGCACGATGAGGTCATGGCCCGACGCCGAGCCGCCGCCCAAGCGGGTTTCCTCGACGATCCGGGCACGGCGCTCGCCGCCCTCGACGACCCCGATGCGTACGTCCGCATCGCCGGCCTTCGCAGTGCCGACCGGCTTGATGTACTCGATACCGACCGACTTGTAACCCTGCTCACCGACCGGGAGCCTGCGGTGCGAATCGCCGCACTCGATATCGCCGCCCACCGACACGACCCCGACATCGTTGGGCTGCTCGACGACCCCGAGCCTGCGGTCGTGGAGATGGCCGCGTGGGCATGCGGCGAGCGCGACAGCGGCCCTCGACCCCCCACATTCCGACTCGCCCAACTCGCAACCGGGCACGACGATCCGCTCGTACGGGAAGCGGCCGTTGCGGCGATTGGTGCGATCGGCGACGAACTCGGGCTGCCCGCCGTGCTGAAGGCGACCACCGACAAACCCGCAGTGCGACGTCGCGCCGTGCTTGCCCTCGCGGCCTTCGATGGCCCCGAGGTCGATGCGGCCTGGGCACGAGCACGTACCGACCGCGACCGGCAAGTACGCGACGCCGTCGACGAGTTGTTGGGCCCAGCCGACGGAGCGTGAACTCAGCGACGCCTGCGGCCGCCGCCCGCGTCGTCCATGAAAATCGCCTGCACCGATTCGTAGTGCTCGATGACCTTGCCGGCACCGAGCACCACCGACTCGAGCGGCGAATTGACCCGACGCACGGGCACGTCGGACTCGACGGTGAGGCGCAGATCCATGCCCCCTAACATCCCCCCGCCACCGACTAGGTGCACGCCCTGCACGATGAGATCCTGGGCGAGCTCTGGCGGGGCCTGAGCAAGACAGCTCACGACCGAATCCACCATCGCCGTGACAGGTTCCTCGATGGCAACCCGGACCTCGTCGGGCGTGAGCACCACCGTCTTGGGCAGGCCACTCATGAGCTCACGGCCGCGGACCTCGGCGCTGACCTCGCCGTCGGTGGGGTACGCCGACCCCAGCACGATCTTGATCTCCTCAGCGGTGCGCTCACCGATCGCTATGCCGTACTCGCGGCGAATATACCCTTGAATGGCGTTGTCGATGTCGAACGAGCCGACCCGGACCGCCTCGAGCGCGACGACGCCGCCCAGGGAGATGAGGGCGCTCTCGGTGGTGCCGCCCCCGATGTCGACCACCATGTTGCCAATTGGTTCGTTGATCGGCAGGTCAGCGCCGATCGCAGCGGCAACGGGCTGCTCGATGAGTCGGGCATCGGCCGCGCCCGCGCGACGCGCGGCTTCAGTGACGGCTCGACGTTCGACGGCGGTGATCGCCGACGGCACACAGATCACGACCCGCGGCCGGTTGAGCCGGCTCACACCGACCCGCTGCAACAGCAGCCGGATCATGCGCTGGGTGACCTCAAAGTCGGTGATCGCCCCCTTGCGCAGCGGCCTCACGGCCACGATGTAGGACGGGGTGCGGCCGATCATCTGCCACGCCTCATGGCCCATTGCCAGGACCTCACCAGACCGACTGTTGAGCGCGATTACAGAAGGCTCGTTCAACACGATGCCCTCACCTCGGGCGTACACCAGCGTGTTGGCTGTGCCGAGATCGATCGCGAGGTCGCGTGCCAGGGTCAGGTCTCCTCAACTGATGAGTCGTCGAGCCGAACGATACCGCTCGGCTGAGGGTGAGGTCGCGATCGCTCGTCCGGTGCGAGCGCCCGGAGCTGTTCCTGGAAGCCGGATTCGACAGGACGACGGCGACGAGACCACAGCCACAGCAGCACGGAACCGAGCGTCGCGGCAAGGAACGGCAAGACGAGGAAGACCACGGCGTCGCTCACCCCTCCCCCTCTGGCGCAACATCGGTAATGTGCTGGGACTCGAGGCCCCACGACTCGCCCGCGGACCAGCGCTCACGCTTCCAGATCGGCACGGTCGCCTTGAGGGTGTCGATCCCGAACCGGGCGGCCTCGAACGCAGCGGGCCGGTGGGGAGCGGACGCAACGACGATCACCGACGACTCGCCAATGTCGACTGGGCCGATCCGGTGAATCAACACCACGCGCCCGAGGTCGGGCCAGCGGCTCCGCATCTCGGCGGCAATGTCGGCGAGACGGGGAACAACGTGCTCCTCGAAGGCCTCGTAATCGAGCAACTCGACGCCCTCACGGCCGGGCGCGTGGTCGCGAGCCGTGCCACTGAACAACACGATTGCGCCACAGCGGGACAGAACGGCCCAATCAGCTGCGGTGCCGACGGGCAGGGGCTCCTCGGTGAGGGCAAGCCAGTCGTCGCCGTCGAGTGGCGGGGTGAGCATCACGACATCGTAGGAGCGCCGAGGCAGCCGCCCACCGACCGGTCGAAGCGACTCCCGCGGGGGTCCGATGCCGCCTCTGGGGTGACCGAGGTGCCTAGTTACGACGGAGCCGGCGAAGAACGAGCACTGCGCCGGCGACGCAACCGAGCGCAAGCGCAGCGGTAGCAGCGAGCGCGAGCTCCTGGCGGCGACGAGCAGGCAGCTGCTCGAGCGGGCTCGGGTCGTGAGACACGACCCACGCTTCCTCGTTCGAGTAGTCAGCCTCCCATCCGAGCGCCCGGACGCGGTCGTTGGCCACCACCCACGAGTGGGACGTATAGGGCACGATGCCGGGCGGGATGGGAGCCAAACCCGCCCGCTGCCGGACTGCCGCCACAGCACGAGCCGTCCACGCCGGCACGCGCACCCGAGCCTGGGGGCCTTCGAGGTCTGCGAGCGCATCCGGCGGGATCCAACTGTCTGGTGCGACGTTGGCCACCCCGTTGAAGCGGGTCTCGATGGCGGCGACCACCGCCGCTGCAAGGTCGTCGACGTGGAGGTACTGCACGGGTGGGTCACCATCGGCGGCGATACCGACACGGGCGGTGTGGAGCACCTGCGCAAGGCGTCCGAGCGTGTCGTCGGTGACGACTGCGGTGGGACGCAGGATGCTGACGGCAGCCTCACGGCCCGAGCTCCATTCGAGGACGGCCCGCTCGACAGCGGCACGGGTGATGGCCCACGGGAAGTCGGGGTTGGGTCGCACGTCGGCGTCCTCGGTCAGCGGCACCGGGTTGTCGACCCATGCGCCGTAGACCATGGCGGTGGAGAGCACGCACACGTGGCCCACATCGACCTCGGCGGCAGCGTCGAGCACCCGGGACACGATCGCGAGTTCCAGTTCGTCGGCCGACGGGTCGTCGACGTCGGGCGTGACTGCCGTGGCGAGATGCACGATCGACGTTGCGCCATCGAACACCGCCGTCAGGTCGTCGGATGCAAGGTCAACCCGCCTCACGTCGAGGCCGGGCCGCGCGCCGACGGCGGCTTTGTCGACTGCTCGCACGTCGATCCCTGGGTGGTCGTGGACAAGACGGCGCACGACGCGCAATCCCACCGCACCAGCGGCACCGGTGACCACCACCACGGCGTGCTCGTTCGGGTTGTCCTCGAGGCGACTTCGGGAATCCACGCCCCTACGATGCCGTCATGAGCGACGGCAATCCACCCGACGACATGTTCGGAGGTCTGCCGTTCATGGCCAACCTCATGAAGTTGTTGCAGGGCCAGACCTCCGGCAGCAACGACACGGCGCGCCAACTGGCCCACACAATCGCCAACGACGGACAAAGCGAGCCCAACATCGATCCGGGCGACCGCATCGCCGTCGAGCAGCTCATCCGGGTCGCCGAGCTCCAGGTGGCATCTCTCACCGAGCTCTCCGCTGGCTCGATCACGGTCGAGGTCGGGAACCGATCACAGTGGGCCGACCGCACGATCACCGACTACCGCCCACTGTTCGAAACCCTCTCGGACTCGATGAGTCAGGGGCTCCAGTTGCCCGACGATCTCCCCACCGACGATCCGATGGCAGCGATGATGGCGAGCGTCGCCCAAATGATAGGGCCGATGATGCTCGGCATGACCACCGGCTCGATGGTAGGCCACCTCGCCCGCCGGGCACTCGGCGGTTTCGACCTGCCGGTCCCCCGAGCCGCCGACGCGCCGATCCTCGTGCTTTTGCGCAATGTCGACGAATTCGGCGATGCCTGGTCGCTCGATCGCGACGACCTCCGATTGTGGGTGTGTCTCCACGAGGTCGCCCACCAGACGGTGCTCAACGTTCCACACGTCCGCGAGCGGCTTGCCGATCTACTCCAGCGCCATGCTGCCGCATTCGAGTCCGACCCTGCTCGCATCACCGACCAACTTGGGGGGTTCGACCCGATGGCGGGGCCGGAGGCGCTGGCCGACATCCAGAACTCCCTCAGTAATCCCGAGCTCGTCCTCGGGGCCGTCCGCTCCCCTGGCCAGGAGACGATCCAACCCGAGCTCACCGCTCTCGTCGCCGCCATGACCGGCTACATCGACTGGGTGATGGACTCGATTGGCGAGTCACTGATCGGCTCTTACGGGATGGTCACCGAGGCGCTCAGGCGACGCCGGGTCGAAGCTGACGCCAGCGATCGGTTCGTCGAACGAATCCTGGGACTCGAGCTCGATGCGGAGCACTACGACCGCGGCACGGCCTTCGCCGGCGGTGTCGTCGAGCGCGCGGGTGCAGAAGGGCTGCGGCGCCTCTTCGACGACCCTGCGCACCTGCCGACCCCTAACGAGGTCGATGCCCCGGGCCTTTGGCTGGCCCGCATCGATCTACCGACCTGAGTCGTCGGTATCGTCGGGCCGCTGGGGCGGCCGAGGCGTCTCAGCGATCGGGTCGACTTCGACCCCATCGACCGACGAGACGATCGGCTCGGCGTTGCCCCACCCGTAGGCGAAGTCGGCCGTGCCCGCAGGTGCCTCGGGCTGACTCGGCCGCAGATCTTCGATCGTGAGCTCGGCGGGGTTGGACTCGGCTTGGCCGGGAGTCGTCGATGGTGACTCGGCCGGCGAATCGTCGATGGTGCCGGCTGGAGCGGGTGGTGTTGCCCCGGCCCCCTTGGGGCGCAGCGTCCGGATCGACGACCATGGCACCGCTTCATGAGCGGGCTTTCCGATCAGATAGGAAACCAGCGCGAAGATCGCCGCTGCCGCAACCCCGAAGCCCCCCACGACGAGATTGAGCGGGATGACAGCGGGGACGAACGCACCGATGACCCACGCGCCCTGGAAGCGGGCTTCGAACCGGGCAAACGAACGGCCGTAGTTGGCGTCGGGCGCTGCTCGCTGCACGAGCGAGTCGAAGGCAAGTTTCCCGGTGGCGGCTCCGCTGGCGATCACGAACGACAGCACTGCAGCGCCGAACAGATCGTTGGAGAACGCCGCGAACAACGCACCGACACCGACGATCGCAAGCACCATCTGCAGCATGCGTTCCTCGGCCACACGCTCTCGCAGGTTCGGGGCAAGATGGGCCCCGATCAGAGCACCGATGCCGGCGAGGAGGAGCACGACACCGAAGTGCCACACCGGCGCTGCGGGATCGCCGGAGATATCAACGCCGCGGGCGGTGGCGGTGAGCCCCCCTGCCGCCGAACCGAGGGTGCTGATATCGAGCCCTTCCTTGCCCCCGCGGAACTCGAAGGCCAGCAGGAAGGTGACGAAGCCGACGACCCCCCGAAGGATCGCAGTCGCATAGGCGGCGAGCAGAACGTGGGCATCGCGCAACTCCGCCTTCTCGATCTCCTCGGCGGGCTCTGCGGCCACGACCGTTCGTGGGACCTTTGTCGCGACAACGCTCGTAACGACAAAGCCGACCATGGCAACGGCAGCGGCGAACGCTGGCCCACCGACCAGGGAAAGGACACCCGAGACGGTGGCTCCCACCATGCCCGAGACCGCGCTGATCAGGGCAAGCCGACTGTTGGCACCGACAAGATCGTGCTCGGAGCGCACGAGGGCCGGAACCACGGCGCTCTTCGCAACCGAGTACGTCTTCTGCAACACGAGAATCGTGAACGCAAGCGGGAAAAGCCACAACGAGTCGACGTTGTCGATCATCAAGAACGCCGCAATGGCGCGACCGGCGGCCGTGCCAATGATCATCAGGCGACGTCCGCCCTTGGCTCGATCGATCGCAGGGCCGAGTAGCGGGGCAACGATGGCGAACGGCGCCATGGTCAGCGCCAGGTAGAGCGCCACCCGACCGCGGGAGTCGTCAGGGCTGATCGAGAAGAAGATCGAACCGGCCAACGTGACGGCGATCGCGGCATCGGATGCCGCCCCGATCGCATGGGTGCGAGCGAGTCGCATGAACGGCGACACGAAGAACGCCTCAGCGCCTCGCTTGTCCGGTTCGGGGGAGCGCATTGGGCGCCAACCGTCCTGGCTCACGGCGTGATCGTAGACGACGTGATTGCCGTCTCGATTTCGTCCACCAAGGCGACATCGCGGCGATAGCTGAGGATCGCCCGCGCAGATGCGAGGCCGAACCAACCGACGGCGTCGATCTCCCCGTTGGGGACGAACGCTCCCTCGATCACAGTCATCATCCAGTAGACCACCGCCTTCGATCGGCCTCGGCCGTCGGTATACGTGACGAGCGGAAGCCGATCACCGGTGGCACAGCGGAGACCGGTCTCCTCTTTGACCTCGCGAAGGGCGCAGGCTCGCAGGGTCTCGCCTTCGTCGAGCTTTCCCTTGGGCATGGTCCAGTCCTTGTGGCTGTCGCGGCGCACGAGCAGGAGCTCGACCTGTCCGTCGACGGTGCGCCACACTGCGCCGCCCGCCGCCCACACCTCGATCTCGGGACGTTCCGCGAGCAGCGACTCGGTGGCCTTACCCATTCGCACGACCTCGGGCCAGCTGCTGCAGTCGAGCGTGGGTGTCGACCGCAGCGGGGCCGCTCCGCTTGGTCCACACGCCGTCGCTTGCGAGGGTCCACGCGAGTCGGTCGTCGTTGAGCACGACGTCGAGGATCTCATGAACGCGCTGCTGGGTGCGGGGGTCGTCGAGACGGACAAGTGCTTCGACCCGCCGGTTGAGGTTGCGGCTCATCAGGTCGGCGGACCCGATGTAGGTCGCCGACTCGCCAGGGCCATTGCCGTTCGCGAAGTGGTAGATGCGTGAATGTTCGAGGTAGCGGCCGATGATCGACCGCACCCGGATCCGGTCGCTGAGTCCGGAGATCCCCGGCTTGAGGCTGCACTGGCCTCGGATGATCAGATCGATGTCGACACCCGCCTGTGATGCCTCGTAAAGCTTTTCGGTCATTTGGACATCGACCAGGCTGTTCATCTTGAGGATCATTCGACCTCGCCCGGAGGCGATTTCGTTGTCGATGAGTGCCTCGAAAGCGGGCCGCAGCTGATCCGGCGCGACCAGCAGCTTGCTGTAGCGGATCTCGCGTCCGTAGCCGGTGAGATGGTTGAACAGGTCGGCCACATCGGCGCCGATCTCTGGGTCGGCGGTGAGGATGCCAATGTCTTCGTAGATTCGGGCGGTGCGATGGTTGTAGTTGCCCGTGCCGATGTGGCAGTAGCGGCGGATGCCGTCGGGTTCCTTCCGAACGGCCATCGCGATCTTGGTGTGGATCTTCAGGCCGAGCAAGCCATAGGCGACATGGACCCCCGCCTGCTCGAGCCGACGGGCCCACCCGATGTTGGCGGCCTCGTCGAATCGGGCTTTGAGTTCGACGAGCACGGTGACCTGCTTCCCCCGTTCGGCCGCCTTGATGCAGGCATCGACGATCGGGCTGCTACTGGCGGTGCGATAGAGCGTGATCTTGATGGCTAGTACGTCGGGGTCGCTCGCTGCCTGGTGGATGAACTCGACGACCGAGCGGCTGAACGACTCGTACGGATGCTGAACGAGAACATCACCAGCTCGGATCTCGGCGAAAATGTCGAGCGGTTCGTCGTCGGGCTGCAGCCGAGGATCGATAACGCCCTTCCACTCGGGCCAGAGCAGAGCCGGGCGTTCGATGTCTGCGATCTCGTTGAACGAGGTCGGGTCGAGCGGCGTTCGAGCGACGTAGACCGCCGACGGGTCGAGATCGAATTCGCCGATCAACAGATCGAGCACCTCGTCGGTCATCGATGCATCGACCTCGAGGCGAGTGGCACGACCGAACCGCCGCCGCCGCAGCTCGAACTCGACCGCCGACAGGAGGTCGTCGGCCTCGTCGAGCGCATCGGAAAGGTCGGCATTACGGGTGACGCGGAACGCATGGTGCTCCTCCACCTCCATGCCAGGAAACAGCTGGTCGAGGTGTGCGGCGACGACCTCCTCAAGCGGCACGAAACGGTCGGCGTCGCCGATCCGGAGCCACCTGGGCAACGTGTTCGGGACCTTCACCCGGGCGAAGAGTTTGCGCTCGTCACGTGGGTCGCAGACGACGACCGCCAGGTTGAGCGACAGATCCGACACATACGGGAACGGGTGTCCAGGGTCGACGGCGAGCGGCGTGAGCACCGGAAAGATGTGGTCGCGGAACTGCTCCGACAGCCCGACCTGGTCGTCGCCGTCGAGATCGTGCCACGCCGACAACTCGATTCCCTGCTTGCGAAGGGCCGGCATGATCTCGTGGACGAGAACTCGCTCCTGCTCGGCCACAAGGTCGATGACGATGTCGCGCACGAGTGCAAGTTGCTCGGCCGGCAATCGCCCATCAGAAGCCGGAGTGGAGATGCCCGCTGCCTGCTGATCCTGAAGGCCCGAAACGCGAACCTGAAAGAACTCGTCGAGGTTGCTGGAGAAGATGGCGAGGTATCGAATCTGCTCAAGCAGCGGCACCTCGGTGTCGCTCGAGAGTTGGAGAACCCGGGCGTTGAAGGCGAGCCAGCTCAGCTCGCGGTTCAAGACGTTGGTGTCGTTGTGATCCCAGCCCCCGACCTGGGCCACCACATCGGCGCCACGGAAGGACGGGGTGAGGGTCACACGAGGTCCTCGACCAACAGCGCCGCGCCGATCGCGCCGCCGGCATCGCCGAGACGAGCGGGAACAACGGGAGCGGTGATGCCGGCGAAAGCTCGCTCGGCGACCTCGGCTTCGACACGCAGCCGGAACGGCTCACCAAGACGCTCGGCGAAACCTCCACCGAGCACGACGAGTTCGATATCGAGGATGGTGATGACGGACGCCATGGCGGTGGCCAACGCCGACGCGGCTTGGTCGACGAGGTGACGAGCGAGCGGGTCGTTCATCTCGATCGCGGTGGCCCAGGCTTTCGACTTGAGGCGGCCGTCGGTACGCAGCGCGAGCATCGCCTCGTTGTCGGGAGCGCCGGCGGCTACGACACGGTGCTCGAGCGCTTTGCGGCCCGCGTAATCCTCGAGTTCACCGCGGCCGAGTCCTCCGACCTGCTGGGCGAGGTCACGGAATGCGACAAAGATATGGCCGATCTCACCGGCGAGCCCGCGAGGACCCTGGCGAAGTTGGCCGTCGAGGATGAGCCCTGCTCCGACCCCGGTGCCAGCGAACACGCCGAGGAGGTCGTCGACCCCTTTTCCCGCCCCGAGACGGTGCTCTGCGAGCGTGCCCACATTGACGTCGTTGCCGACCACGACGGGCCGCCCGTCGAGGCGCTCGCTCATCAGATCAGCAACCGGGACGTCGTGGTCCCAACCGGGAAGGTTCGGGGCGGCCGGCAGCACGCCGGTGCCCGGGACGACCGGGCCAGGAGCACCAATGCCGATCGCCGTTGCCGAGGCGTCGGGGTCGACCGATGCGGCGACCTTCGCCATGGTGGCCAGGACGTCGTCGGGCGAACCGACGCGAGGTGTTGGCCTCTTCGCCTTCTCCACGACCACGCCATCCTCCACGACGACCGCCAGGGTCTTGGTTCCCCCTAGATCGATGCCGATTGTGCGCAACGGCCCCTCGCTCGAGGTCAGGACTCGGGTTCGTCCTCGGGATACCCGAGGTCCCACTCCACCACGATGTTCTCGCGCTCCCCGTCGCGGTTCACGCGCTCACGGTTGCGACGGAACTGCGGATCATGCGGCGGAAGCAGGAGCAGGCGGGCGTTAACCCGGTCACGGAACGAATCCATGACTTCGCGTTCGCCGAACACGGGCCGGATTTCCCAGTGGGGCACGGCCGGACCTAAGTACACGATGGTGGCTTGGCCGATCGGCGGCTCGTCGTTCCCGACGGTGATGTCGCTCATGGTCTGACAGTGTAGTGGCTCTTTTTCGCGTCGATACGGGGCGAATCCGGCCGCAGGTCAGCGCACGATCTCGAACGACGGGGCCTTTACGGGAACTTTCCCTGTGTTCTGGGCGTACTACATCCACGCAGCACGTGGGCGGTTGGACGGCGGTCCGACCAAGGAGATCCGAATGGAAACCAACTGGATGGCACGAGGGAATTGCGCCACCCGACCCCCTGACACCTTCTTCCCCTCGGATGGCGCTGGCGTGGAAATCGCCAAGCGCATCTGCGAAGGCTGTCCTGTGCAGGAACCCTGCCTCGAGTACGCCCTGCACAACCGCGTCGACCACGGCGTCTGGGGCGGCTGCAGCGAGCGTCAGCGCCGCCGCATCCTTCGCGCCCGGAGGCTGGCCACCGCCGCCTAGTCCTTAGACGCCGGCCATGGTGCGGTGACCACAGCCCGCCATACTGGTCAGGCGTTGTTGTTGTCGTCGTCCGCTTCCTCGGACAGGCCTTCCTTGAATTCCTTCTGCGCCTGACCCAACGAGCGGGCCAGCTTTGGCAGCCGTGCGCCGCCGAAGACGAGAAGCACAATGACGAGGATGACCAGCAGTTCAGGGGTGCCAAGGTTCATAGGCGTGAGCGTAACCCGACAACGATGATGAAAGGATGAGGGCGTGACGCCTGGCAGGGTCGGGCCGGGGTCAGGCGGTGACGTTGCCCGCCTGGGCGGCAGCCGCTCGGGCCAGCGCCCGCTGACGTCGGATGCGACGGCGCTCACGCTCGCTCATGCCACCCCAGATGCCGAACTTCTCGCCGTTCTGCAGGGCGTACTCGAGGCAATCCTCCCGCACGACGCAGCCCCGGCAGACCTCCTTGGCCTCCCGGGTGGAAGCCCCGCGCTCGGGAAAGAAGAGGTCGGGATCGACGCCCAGACAGTTGGCGAAATCCTGCCAGGACTTCTCTTCAGTTTCGGTTTCGTCATAGAGCGCCATGAGAACCTCCGTCACGACAACGATTTGGTCCGACCTGGACCCCCGCCAGCTGCCACCACTGTAATTACACCACTGTAACTCTACGTTTGTAAAGCCCGAACTCAGCCTGCGACGGCTGAAATTCCGCAGGAAACCGGGTTTCGCCCACCGCTCGGGGTCAGCGGCCCCGCAAGAGGCTTCGTTTGTGGTCGACGAAGTCCATCAAGACATAGTCACCGAGGTTCTCATTCGTCGTAAAAAAAGCTCGCCCACCGTTCATCTTCGAGATCTGCTCCACAAAATTCTGGAGATAGTGGGTGACATCGAGGACGAACGTGTTGATCCGGATGTCCTCACGGGTGCACTTCGCAACCTCGGCGAGCGTGAGATCAACCGTCTCCTGCGACGGCGGGTAATTGAAGTACGGTTGACCTGACGGCGTGATGTGAGCCGTCGGTTCGCCGTCGGTGATCATGATGATCTGCTTCGTGCCCACCTGTTTGGCAAGCATCTTGCGGGCGATCTGGAACGAGTGCTGCATATTTGTGCCGTACACGTAATCCCAGCTGAGCTCGGGCAGCGTGGCGGCGTTGAACTCCCGAGCGACCTCGCTAAACGACACCATCCCGAGGAAATCGCGCGGATACTGGCTCGAAATCAGCGAGTGCAACGCCATGGTGACCTTCTTGGCTGGCAAAAAGTTGTCACGCATCGCCATCGACATCGAGACGTCGAGCATCAGCACCGTCGACGAGCGCACGAGCTGCTCCGTGCGCTCAATCTCGAAATCGTCGGGGTGCAGCCGAACCGGAGTGCCGCCACCCGTGCGGGCGACAGCGTTACGGAGCGTCTTCTCGAGGTGGAGGTTGAAGCGGTCGCCGTACTCATAGGGCTTGGTGTCGAAATCGCGCTCATGGCCGGCACCGGTCTTCTCGAGCGCATGTTTCCCGAGCGTGTCGGCCGACATGCGCTTGAAGAGCTCCTGCAGGGCGCCGTTGCCGATCTTGCGGATCGCACGCGGCGTGAGCTCGTACGTTCCCTCCTTGCTCTCGATGAGGCCCTGCTCCTCGAGCAGCTTCGCCAGCTCAGCCATGCGCTCAAGCGACTCCGCTGACTCGTCGCCGAGCAGCTCGCGGGCCCGATCGATGTCGACCTCGGCCAATGCACCAGGGTTGGTAGCGCCTCGCAAAAGGTTATCGATCTGATCGATATCGCCGAGCTCGCCCATCATGTCCATCGCCTCTGGCATGTCGAGCGGGTCGAAGCCATCGAAGTCATAGGACTGACCCCAGCCCATCTGCGGGAACTGGTCACGGAGATTGTCAGCCAGCTGTTGCATCTGGAACTGGAGATCCATGTCCTCCATGAGCTGGTTGCTCAGCTCCTGGAGTTGCTGTCGATGCTCGGGGGTCATGGAGTTGAGCATCTGCTGGGCCTGCGCCATCCGCTGGGCCATGACCTCAAGCAACTCGTCGAGGGTCCGTGGGTTTTCCGGGAAGAAATCCCCGTAGCGCTCCATGAATCCGTCGAAGTCGGGCTCCTCGCCGTTGGCCCGTTGCTCGAGCATCCGGTTGAGCTCCGCCATCATGTCCTTCAGACGCTGCATGTCTTCGGGGGACATGTCGTTGATGCCTTCGGCGATCTGGTCGAGCTGCTGTTGCATCAGCTGGTCGCGAAGCTGGCCCATCAGCTGCTCGAACTGCTCGCGGGCATCCTGGCTCTCGAAGTCGTAGTTCTGCAGGCCCTTCACTTGGCCGGCGAGGTCGGGTGGGAGCATGTCGAGCTCCATGTTTTTCATTGCCGCTGTGTCGGACTTGAGCTGCTGCTGACGCTCATCAGCATCATCGCCGTCGGCCTCGTTCGGATGCCCCAGCTCACCGAGCGCCGCACGTTCCGTCTCCACAACCTCGCGGAGTGAATCGGCGATGTCGTCGAAGACGCCACCGAGATTGTGGTTCTCAAGGATCTCACGACGGCGTTCCCGGAGGCGCTGCATCATGTCGCGAATGCCTTCCATATCTCGGCCGTCGCGGTCCGTCAGGCCGTTCTGCATCATCTGCCGCAGGGCCGAGTTGACGTCGCCGTGATAGAGCAACTCATCCGCCATCTCGCCGAAGAGGTGGTCGGCGTCGAGATCGAAACCGCTCTGGCTGCCATCCCATCGCGAGTAAGTGAAGTGCGCAGGCTCCCGCCGGCGGCGATGACGACGACGAGAGAAGACCATGGGCGGAATGTAGTGCGGAGCCCAGACCTCGTACAGGTGGGCGCCCTGCCGGCATTCCATCTCACTGTGCGGCGCTGTTAACGTTCACTAACCATGAGTCCGACCGATGCCACCGCCACCGACGCACGAATGCGCCGTCCGGCCAACCGGCGCGAACTGATCCTGGAAGCTGCGGTCGAGCTTTTCCACCGTCACGGCTACCCGGCGACGAGCGTCGACGACATCGGCAAGGCCGTCGACGTCTCCGGCCCAGCGATCTATCGCCACTTCTCCTCCAAGGAGGACCTCCTCGTCGAGGCGATCACCCTCGCCGCCGATGAGGTTCACGCCGTCAACCGCTCCGCCCGGGCCGACACCGACGATCCACGCGCTCTGCTCACCGGCTACATCCGCGCCTACACCGACGTCGCGCTCGAGCGTTCGGCACTCATTGCTGTGTGGACCTCCGAGCGTCGCCACCTCAGCCGCGAGCGCCGCTCCCCCATGGGGCGACGCCTCCGAAGCTGGACTCACGAATGGACCGATGCCCTCCAGGCCGCTCGTCCCGAACTCGACGGCGACGACGCCTTCCTGCTCGTCACCGCAGCCATCGGGTTGATCACCAGCGTGGCCACCGGCCCCGACCGGCGCGATGACGCCCACCTGGCCGAGAACATCATCACGATGGCACTCGCCACCCTCGACGCTCCCGTTCGATAGTCCCTAAGGAGACCGCTCGTGCCCATCAACCCCGATGCCGTCGGCACCGTCGGTCCCGAAAACAAGATCTCGTGGACAAGCGAGGACTCGCTGCTCTACGCGCTGGGAGTCGGCGCAGGGCAGACCAACCCGACCGGGTTCGAACTCGAGTTCACCACCGAGAACACTAAAGACACCATCCAGCAAGCGTTCCCCACTCAGGTCGTCGTCCTCGGTGGGGGCAGCGGCGTTGACTTCGGCGATTTCAACCTCGCCGCCCTGCTCCACGGCGAGCACCACATCCCCCTTCACCAGACGCTCCCCGCCGAAGGCACGGCGATCGGCCAAGGACGAGTCGCGGCAATCCACGACAAGGGCAAGGCTGCACTCGTCATGCTCGAAACCGACGTTCGCGACACCGACGGTAACCCTTGGTGGACCGCCCGCTCCGGCCTCTTCATCTCCGGCGAAGGGGGTTGGGGTGGCGACCGCGGGCCGTCGGCTACGTATACGCTCCCCGATCGCGCCGCCGATCTCGTGCACGGCTTCGACACCCGCACCGACCAGGCGCTGCTTTATCGCCTCAGCGGCGACCGCAACCCCCTGCATTCGGACCCTGCGTTCTCCTCCCTTGCCGGCTTCGAGACCCCGATCCTGCACGGCCTCTGCACCTACGGAGTGAGCGGCCGGGCTCTCCTCCACGCTCTCTGCGACGGCGACCCCGACCGGTTTGGCTCGATGGGCGGCCGCTTCAAGTCGCCGGTCATCCCCGGCGAGCGCCTCGACGTCCACATCTGGAACGAAGGCGACCAAGTGCTCTTCCAGACCCGTGTCGGCGACCGCGTGGTTTTCGACAGTGGCGTCTTCGCCCACCGCTGATGCGTCGATGTTCCTGAAGGGCGTCACCGCCTCGGCGGTCTCGGCCGAAGGCGTCGCTCCGGCCGCCGACTGGTCGACCTGGGAGCGCGACGGTCGAGCCCCGCGCTCGAGCGACGGAGCCGGGCTGCTCACCGACTTTCGCGATGACCTGCAGCAGTTCGTCGCGCTCGGCTGCAACGCCTGGCGGGTCACGATCGAGTGGGCCCGAATCGAACCGGAACCCGGCAAGGTCGACCACGACGCGCTCGACATCTACCGAGACGTGCTGGCCTTCGCCCGAGAGGTGGGGCTTCAGAACTGGATCACGCTCCAGTCGACCACGCTGCCCGGCTGGTACCTCGACGACGAGGGCGGCCACTGCGACGAGGATGCCCGAGGCCGGTACTGGCTCCGTCACGTCGACCGGGTGGCGGAGGTGTTCGACGAATTCGCCACCGGTTTCGTGCCGATCGACGACCCGATCGGGTGGGCCGTGCGCAGCTACGGGCTCGGCTCCCGACCGCCCGGACGCAAGGACCGGGTCGGGCTGCGCGACGCTGCCGAAGGGGCCGTTCACGCCACCCACGAGGCGATCCGGCTCCTGTCGTCGGGGCGCCAACAGCTGATGACCGCCTGGCGAGCCGATCCGATCCACGCGCTCGCCGAAGACGACGGACGGGTGTCGCTCGAGGCGACCCAGGCGGCACGCGGCTGGGAAAACCTCTTCTGGGCATGGCTGCGGCTTCACGCCAACGGCGTGCTCGAACTCGACGGCCGAGCGCCGGTCGACATGCCGCTGTTCGTCAACGCGGTCGATCACGTCGGGATCGTCCACGACCACCCGATCGGCATCGGACCCGACAGTGGCTTCGCCCCCTGGCCGCAGGGCGCTCGGGCCTCGGGAAGTGGCCTTGCGCCCGAACCCGCCGAGCTCGCCGAGGCCCTTCACCGTGTGAGCGAGGCGCTCCCCGATCACTCGGTCGTCGTCGCAGGCCATGGGGTCAACACCGACGATGAGGCCTGGCGAGAACACCTGCTGGCTCGCACCCTCGACCATGTCCGCGAAGCCCATCACGACATCGGCCTCGCCGGGTACTTCCACGACAGCGGGATCGACGGCTATGACTGGAAGCTCGGCTTCGCCCGGCCACGCGGCCTGCTTAGCCGAGGACGGGCCCGCAAGGCGGCCGCCGACACCTTCGCCGACTGGTCGGTGTAAACCAGGTCGGATTCAGCCCCAACTGCGGAACTGGGCGCGATCACCCACCGCGTCCTTGTTGAGACGCTTAGCCAGGTGCAGCCCCTCGAGCACCATCTCACACGCACTGGCGACCATTGCGGGTGAACTCGCAGCCTCCTCCTCGGAGATGAGGGCGTCGACCGGTGCCTTCATCGCAGGAACCCGCTCGACGAGGGCGACATAGGCGTCGTCGGTGACGTCCTCACCCGTGTCGACGACGAGTTCACCGTCGAACGCGTCGACGACCGCACGATGGGTGTCGGGCGGAACACGGTCCTTGAACACCTGCAGGATCCCGGCCTTCACCAGACTGTCGAGGATCTCTGCATCGCGTCCCTCGTCGAGCGTCTCAATCTCGACCTTGCCGCTCGTCGACGCAGGCAGAGCCGCGAGATCGACGATGCGCGGAACGGCAGCAGTGGCACCTGAGCGCAGGGCACGTCGGACCGAGTTGGCGATCATGATCTCGAAGTTCGAGATCGAGAGACGAACCGACACGCCGGACCGCTGGGAGATGTGCTGGCTGCGACGAGCGGCGTGGGTGACCGAAGCGACGATCTCGGTCATGAATGACGGCACGGTGAGGTCGAAGCCCTCGCTGACGGAGATGTCGGCCTCCTGCTCGACGATGGCGACCTCGGTCTCGACATCGAGTGGGTAGTGCGTGCGGATCTGGCTGCCGAAGCGGTCCTTCAGCGGAGTGATGAGCCGGCCACGGTTGGTGTAGTCCTCGGGGTTGGCCGAGGCAACGAGGATGACGTCGAGCGGCAGTCGGACCTTGTGGCCGCGAATCTGCACGTCGCGCTCCTCGAGCACGTTGAGCAGACCGACCTGGATGCGCTCGGAGAGATCGGGCAACTCGTTCATCGCGAAGATGCCGCGGTTGGCCCGCGGGACGAGGCCGTAGTGCAGGGTGAGTTCGTCGGACAGGTAGCGCCCCTCGGCGACCTTGATCGGGTCGACCTCGCCGATGAGATCGGCGATCGAGGTATCGGGTGTGGCCAGCTTCTCGCCGAAGCGGTCGTCGCGGTGGACCCATGCGATCGGGGTGTCGTCGCCGTGCTCGGCGATCAGTTCGCGTGCGTGGCGCGAGATGGGGTTGTACGGGTCGTCGTTGATCTCGGAACCGGCGACGACCGGCATCCACTCATCAAGCAGACCGGTGAGACCGCGAATCATGCGGGTCTTCGCCTGCCCCCGCTCGCCCAGGAAGATGATGTCGTGGCCTGCGAGCAGTGCATTCTCGAGCTGCGGGGTGACGGTGCTCTCGTAGCCGAGCACCTCGGGGAACAACGGCTCATCAGCCCGGATTTTGGCAATGGCATTGCGCCGTAACTCCTGGCGCAGCGACACCGACTCCCAGCCGCTCGCCTTCAGAGCTCCGAGTGTCTCAAGGTTCGACATGGCCGGACCATACACGGATGCCAATCCCTGACCCAGACGGGCGACCGGTAGCGTTCAGGGATGGACCTGTCCGGCGCGTGGCGTGCCGCCCCCGCTCGCGAGGAGCTTCGCCGGACCTTCCACGAACCTGCACTCGACGACCGCCACTGGGCCGAGGTCTCCGTGCCCGGCCACTGGGCCGACACGCCCGACCTCGCCGACGAGCGCGCTGTCCTGCACCGGCATCGCTTCTCGATGCCGTCCGTGGCGGAGGATCGACGCCGCTGGATCACCCTGCACGGCATCGCCCAGCAGGGCGATGCCTGGCTCAACGGTGCCTACGTGGGCAATACCGACGGCTACTTCGTCCCTCACCAGTTCGAGATCACGCACCTGATGCGCGACACCAACGAGCACTGTCTCGCTGTCGACGTCACGGTGCCGTCATTCGGCGATCCGGACGAACGCAGCAATCTGATGGGCGCCATCCTCGACCCACAGCTGTCGGGGGCGGCCGGCCACAACCCCGGCGGCATCTGGCGCGAGGTCGCGATTCACGAGACCGGCACAAGCGCGATCCAGCACTTCCGTGTCGTGTGCGTCGATGCCGACCGGGCTCGGGCCCGTCTCGCCATGCGCTGCGTCTTCGACCACCCCGAGGGCGGGCCGGTCCTGCTCCGAACTTGGGTCGCTGGGTTCGACCACAAACTCCACCACCCGGCCGCTGTCGGCGAGAACCGGGTCGAGTGGACGATCGACGTGCCCGATCCCGACCTGTGGTGGCCGCACTCGCTCGGCGAGCAGCCCCTTCACGAACTCTGTTGTGAGCTTGTCGTCGACGGCCAGGTGCACGATCATCGGTCCTGCCGCACGGCCTTCCGCTCGGTCCGGCTCCAAGACTGGACACTTCACGTCAACGGGGTGCGTCTCTTCACCAAGGGCATCGTGATGTTGCCCACCACCCCGCGCCCCGGCGATGCGACGCCTCGCCAGGTCGCCGCCGACGTGAGGGCTGCCCGAGATGCCGGACTCGACCTGATCCGCTTCGTCGCCCACGTCGCCCATCCCGAGGCATACCGGGCCGCCGACGAACTCGGGATGCTGGTGTGGCAGGAGATGCCGCTGCGCGGGGTGATGGCTCGCGGCGTCCGCGGTCAGGCGGTCCGTCAGGCCCGCGAGATGATCGACCTGCTCGGTCATCATCCGTCGGTGGTTGTGTGGTGTGTGCACGACGAACCCTTCCGTCGGCAACAGGCGCCCACCTCAACGCCGCCGATCGTCGGCCAGCAACGCCCTTCGTGGAACCGGGCCGTGCTCGACACCTCCGTCCGACGCGTCCTCCAACGCACCGACGGTTCCCGTCCGATCGTCAATCACACTGCCGTCCCGCCGCACCTTCCCTTGCTTGACGGGACGACGAGCCATCTCTGGTTTGGTTGGCACGACGGCGAGGCCGACGATCTCGCCGCCGCGATCGGTCGCCTTCCTCGCATGGGACGGTTCGTGACCGCGTTCGGGGCTGCCAGCGTCGACCCCCAACTCCCCGAACTTCAGGAGGGCCATTGGCCGGCGCTCGACTGGAGTCCGATTGCGGCAGCCGTCGGAGCTCGCCGTCGATCGCTGCATCACCTCGCTCCGCCCGAACGGACCGGCGACGGACCGGCCTGGGCCGAGACCACCCGCCAGGCCCAGGCCGACGTGTTGCGCACCACGATCGAAACGCTGCGTAAAATCAAGTATCAGCCCACCGGCGGCTTCTGCGCCTTTTATCTAGCCGACCCCGGGCCTGCCGGTGGCTTCGGCGTCCTTGACAGTGATCGACGGGCCAAGCCCGCCCTCCAGGCGCTCACCGATGCGTGTCGTCCGGTCATCGTCGTCGGCGAACCTCTCCCTGCCTCGGTCGGGGTTGGCGAGGTGTGCGAGATCGCAATCCATGTCGTGTCGGATCTGCACGAGCCGTTGCGCGATGGGGTCGTCACGGCGACGATCCACCACGCCGACGGGACCACCGGCATGCACCGCTGGGGCGGAGAGATCGAGGCCGACTCGGTGGCCCGCATCTCCCTGCTCTCGGTGCCCGCTTTGCGACCTGGAGCGCTCACCGTCGAACTTGTGTTCAAAGCCGTTGAGGACAACGCGAAATCCGACAAGATCACCGCTCACAGCAGCGTGAAGACAACTGTTTGCTGAAGTGGGCGCGTTCCTGCGGAGGGCAAGTACCTTTGTGAGCTGCAGGACGTTTCACGAAGGAACACCAATCGATGGCACAGACCATGCCCGGCATCGACCATTCGGTGCAGGTACTCCGCCGCCGGGCACCCCAGCTTCCGTGGCCGCTCAACCTCTATCAGACCGCCATAGGCAAGAAGTACGTGATGGCCATCACCGGCGTCGGCCTCCTCGGCTTCGTCGTGGTCCACATGATCGGCAACCTCCACATCTACGAGGGCCCGACACAAGTCCACGAGTACGCCGAGGCACTTCGCGGTCTCGGCGGCCACCTCCTGCCCCGGACGTTCCTGCTGTGGGTGCTCCGCATCGGCCTAGTCGGCATGTTCGCCGCTCACATTCACGCTGCCTTCTCGCTCAGCCGCATGAACACCAAGGCCAACAAGGCCTACGCCGGTAGCCGCGACTATCTCGCCGTGAACTTCGCCAGTCGCACCATGCGCTGGACCGGCCCGATCATTCTGCTCTACCTGCTCTTCCACCTCGCCGATCTCACCTGGGGCTGGTTCAGCGACGAGTGGGTACGGGGCGACGTCTACGCCAACGTCTACGACTCGATGAGCGCCCTCCCAATCGCCGCCATCTACATCGTCGCCAACGTGGCGTTGGCGACGCACATCTACCACGGCGCCTGGTCGATGTTCCAGACCCTCGGCATCAACAACCCCCGCTACAACAACGCCCGCCGGCGCTTCGCTCAGGGCCTCGCCGCCATGATCTTGCTCGGCAACCTCAGCTTCCCGCTGGCCGTCCAGGCCGAGCTGATCGATCTCGAAGGCCACACACCCGGCCAGTACAACCTCGAAGATGGAGAATGACCATGGTGATGCTCGACGCAAAGATCCCGGAAGGTTCCATCGAGGACAAGTGGGACAACCACAAGTTCAACGTGAAGTTGGTCAATCCAGCCAACAAGCGCAAGTTCGAGGTCATCGTCGTCGGCACCGGTCTTGCCGGTGCATCGGCCGCCGCCTCACTCGCCGAGCTGGGCTACAACGTAAAGGTCTTCACCTTCCACGACTCCCCCCGTCGTGCCCACTCGATCGCTGCGCAGGGTGGCATCAACGGGGCGAAGAACTACCGCAACGACGGGGACTCGATCTACCGCCTCTTCTACGACACCGTGAAGGGCGGCGACTACCGAGCCCGTGAGGCCAACGTGTATCGCCTTGCCCAAGTGTCGGTCGACATCATCGACCAGTGCGCTGCGCAGGGTGTGCCGTTTGCCCGCGAGTACGGCGGCCTGCTCGCCAACCGCTCGTTCGGCGGTGCCCAGGTGAGCCGCACCTTCTACGCCCGGGGTCAGACCGGCCAGCAGCTCCTGCTCGGCGCCTACCAGGCACTTGCCAACGCGATCCAAAGCGGCAAGGTCACCCTCTACAACCGCTCCGACGTGCTCGACATCGTCACCAAGGACGGCGAGGCGAAGGGCATCGTCGTGCGCGACATGCTCACTGGCCAGGTGCACGCCCACTCGGCTCATGCCGTCGTGCTCGCCACCGGCGGCTACGGCAACGTGTACTACCTCTCCACCAACGCGATGGCCTCCAATGTCACCGCAGCGTGGCGGGCCCACCGCAAGGGCGCTTTGGTCGCCAACCCCTGCTATACACAGATCCACCCGACCTGCATTCCAGCCTCCGACGAGTTCCAGTCGAAGCTGACCCTCATGTCGGAGTCGCTGCGCAACGATGGCCGCATCTGGGTGCCACGTGATCGCGACGAAGCCCGCTCGGCGGGCGAGGTCGCAGAGGACGAGCGCTACTACTTCCTCGAAGAGAAATACCCATCGTTCGGCAACCTCGTCCCGCGCGATGTGGCGAGCCGCAACGCCAAGACCGTGGTCGACGAGGGCCGCGGCGTCGGTCCGCTCAAAAACGGCGTCTACCTCGACTTCGCAGCGGCAATCGCCCGCGACGGCGAGCAGGCCGTTCGGGAGCGCTACGGCAACCTGTTCCAGATGTACGAGCGCATCACCGGCGAGGACCCGTACCACACGCCGATGCGTATCTACCCCGCCACCCATTACACGATGGGCGGCCTGTGGGTCGACTACAACCTCATGACTTCGGTGCCGGGCCTATACGCCCTCGGCGAGGCGAACTTCTCCGATCACGGTGCCAACCGTCTTGGTGCGTCGGCCCTCATGCAGGGTCTCGCCGACGGCTACTTCGTGCTGCCCTACACCATCGGTGACTACCTCGCCCCGAAGCTGGGGGAGACACCGCTGTCGACCGGCGATCCAGCCTTCACCCAGGCCGTGGCCGAGGTCGACGATCGCACCCGCCAGTGGACCTCCAAGAAGGGCGGCACCCACGGCGTCGAGTACTACCACCGTGAGCTCGGCAAGATTGTCTGGGAGTACTGCGGCATGGCGCGCAACGAGAACGGCCTCGAAAAGGCGCTCTCGGAGATCCCGGCACTGCGTGAGGAGTTCCGCAAGAACGTGAAGGTGCTCGGCTCGCCCGACGGCATTAACACGATGCTCGAGAAGGTCAACCGGGTCGACGACTTCATGGAGTTTGCCGAGCTCAAGGTGCGCGATGCCCTGCACCGCAACGAGAGCTGTGGCGGCCACTTCCGTGAGGAGTCCCAGACCGAGGAAGGCGAGGCGCTGCGCGACGACGAGAACTTCGCCTACGTAGGTGCCTGGGAATGGAACGGTCCCGACGAGGCTCAAACCCTCCACAAGGAAGACCTCGAGTTCGAATACGTCAAGCTGACCCAGCGCAGCTACAAGTGAGTCTGAAAGATCCCGCCCGATGAGCAAGAACCTGAACCTCAAGCTGAAGATCTGGCGACAGGCTGGTCCGCACGCACAGGGCTCCTTTCTGGAGGTCGATGCCCACGACATCCCCGAGGACGCCTCGTTCCTCGAGATGCTCGACGTGGTCAACGAGCGCCTGATCGCTGACGACGTCGAGCCGGTCACGTTCGGTCACGACTGCCGCGAGGGTATCTGCGGCACCTGCGGCGTGATGATCAACGGTCAGGCCCACGGCCCCGAGAAGGCCACGACCACGTGCCAGCTACACATGCGCAAGTTCAACGACGGTGACGAAATCGTGATCGAACCGTGGCAGGCCACATCGTTCCCAATCCTCAAGGACCTCATGGTCGACCGCCGTGCCTTCGACCGCATCGTCGAGGCCGGCGGCTACATCTCCGCCCCGACCGGCACGGCGCCCGACGCCAATGAGATCCCGATCCCCAAGGAGGTGGCCGACACCTCGATGGACGCCGCCGCCTGCATCGGCTGTGGCGCCTGCGTTGCGGCGTGCCCCAACTCGGCAGGACAGCTGTTCACATCGGCCAAGCTTCACCACCTCAACACGCTGCCCCAGGGCCAGCCTGAGCGGTGGAAACGGACCGAGGCCATGGTCGAGACCATGGAGGACTTCTTCGGTTCCTGCACCAACCACGGCGAATGCGCTGAGGCGTGCCCGAAGGAGGTCTCGCTCGACTTCATCGCCTTCATGAACCGCGACTACGTAAAGTCGAAGGTCAAGAACCGCAGCCTGGTCAGCAAGCGCTGATCCCCGTTCGGTCTCCGCGCTTGCGTCAGGGCCGACCTGGCCATGCGGTGGCGTTTCGCAGGTGTTCGATCAGAACAGGGACGAGCTCGTCGAGCATCGGCGCGGGGGCCTCGTGGCCGAGGTGGTCGACTTCGAGCAGCACAGCACCATCAATTCCGGTAGCCAGCGCGCGGCCGTGTTCGATCGGAAAAACCGGATCCGCCGTGCCATGCACGACGAGTGTCGGTTGCACGATCTCGCTGAGCCGGTCGAGCCGGCTGGGTGATCCGTGCACGGCAACGCCATGGCCCGACTCAGGCTGCCAGCCAGTGGCGAGTTCGGCAGCAAAGAGGCGTCGGGCCTCATCAGTATCGAAGGGATAGGCGTCGCCGGCCAGCAACTCAGCCAGTTCGGCGAGCCAACCGACCAGCGCCCGACGATCGGGAGGTGGGCCGGCGTAGAGCCGGTGCATCATCGCCTCTACGAACTCATCGTCGGGCCCCGGCAGACGCTCATCGCCTGCACCCGCGGTCGAGCCGAGGAGAGTCAACGAGCGAACCCGCTCCGGATGATCGAGCGCAGCGACCTGCGCGACCATCCCGCCCATCGAGCGCCCGACGAGATGCACAGCATCCAGGGCCAAAAGGTCGAGCAGGCCGATGAGATCAGCAGCGAGATCAGCGAGGAGATAGCCAGCCTCGGACCCGAGCCAGGACGACCGGCCACAATCACGATGATCGAAACGCACCACACGGAATCCGGCTCCGACCAGCACGTCGACGAAGCCGGGCGACCAGTGGAAACCCGGTGTGTCGGCACCCGCCAATAGAACGACGGTGTTGTGGCCACCGCCGACCACATCGACCCACAGATCGACCTCACCGATTCGGAGTTTTTCGCCCCGATTGACGTCTCGTGCCGCGTCCATCATCGAGCCGAACGGTACCGTTGGCTCCCGTGATCCCCAAGGTCGGTGCCCAGCTCGTCCGTGGCTTGCTGATGGGCGCAGCCGACGTTGTCCCCGGCGTGTCCGGCGGAACTATCGCCCTGATCGTCGGCATCTACGAGACGCTCATCGATCAGGTCCGAGCCGGGGCCAAGGCGCTCGGCATGCTCGCTCGCGGCGACCTTCGGGGCTTCGGGAAGCGGGTGATGGGGCTCGACTTCACGTTCCTGCTCCCATTGGCGATCGGCATCCTGCTCGCCGTGGGCGGACTCGCCTCGGTGCTCGAGACCCAACTCGAGGAGAACCCCGAGGAGATGGCAGGACTGTTCTTCGGCCTTGTCGCCGCCTCGGTACTGATCGGCTGGGATCTCATCTCGGCCCACACCAGCACCCACCTGGCGATCGTGCTGCTCGTCGCCGTCGCCATCTTCTTCGTCCTAGGCTTCCAGTCCGGCCCGATCACCGACCCGAGCCCGGTGGTGCTCGTCGGTGCCGGCGCACTGGCGATCTGCGCCATGATCCTGCCGGGCATTTCCGGGTCGTTCATCTTGCTGATGATCGGGATGTACGCGGCCGTCATCGGCGCCGTCGACGACCGGGCGTTCGGCGACCTCGCCCTCGTCGGAATCGGCGCAGTTGTCGGCCTCGCACTCTTCTCGACGCTGCTCGGCTGGCTGCTTGACCATCATGGTGACACGGTGATGGCCACTATGGTCGGTCTCATGCTCGGCTCGCTACGCGTCCTGTGGCCGTGGCCCAATGGCGTCGGCGTGATCAGCGAGGACGAGTCTGAGGTCATTGACGGCACCGGAGTCGAACTTCCGGCCGGTGGTGAAATCCTTGGCCCGGTCGCCCTGAGCTTGATCGGGTTCGTGATCGTGATGGCGCTGGCACAGGCCGGCAAACGCCTCGAGCACTGAGCGACGACCCGGCCGTCAGAGGGGCAACTCGACCCACCCCGGCCGGTTGCTCATGATCCAACCGCGAATCTCCGGCGATGACTGACCAGGCCACTGCACGGCGATCCGGGTCTGCGGATCGAAACCCTGGGTGAGCGGTGCGAGGCTCGGCCAACGACCATCCCACCGGCGTCGACGGGCACCGACCGCGTCGACCTCATACGTCGCACTCCCGAGTAGCACCTCGCCCCGAACCGTGACCTCATGCTCCAAGCCCTCGTCGTGCTCATCGGGAGCCGACGCGGCCTCGACATCGAGGTCGAGTCCGACCGGGGTGCGGTCGCC
>PBTQ01000105.1 GCA_002729125.1 Acidimicrobiaceae bacterium
CTCGAACAGCCGCTCTGGAGGTACGAGCTCGCCCCCTTCACCGGGCCCGCTGGGCGTCGAGTAGAGGCCGAGCACCGGACCCACCAGCGTGTAGCCCATCAGAGCTCGTGGCTCTGGGTCGAGCCCCTTGGCGATCTCGGGTGGACACAAGAGATGATGGATCCTTTCCTGTTGGAGCCAGTTGAGGGTGTTGTGGAGAATCACATCGACGCGTTCGTGGGGCGTCGTGTTCTCACCGCCGCCGTGAAGCACGGTGTCGTTGTAGAGCTGCACTGAACTTGCGCACATCTCGCCTGAGACAATCTTGTCGTCGGTGGGCTGACGGTCCTTTTCCCACCGATGCGACCCAGGGACTATCCGAGGACGCCATTCTCGTGGCTGAAATCGGTGAGCGCCCAGATCGTGTTGAGCTGGGTTTCGAACGCTCGCGCGAGTGTCGACGCCGAGACGCAGCGATCTCGATGACGCATCTGGGCGCCTTCGCCCTGGCCGATCGCCACCGCCTGACTGAAATGGAGCTAGTGGTGATCGCAATACGGTGCCAGGTATTGCGACGAGGCCGAGGTCGGCAGCGCGTGGGTGGCGAGCTGCCGGCTGGTCGGCGAAGCGATCAGCGTGCCAATGCGTTTTGTCCTGAAGCCTGCGAACGCATTGGTGCTGCTCGCGCACACCTCCAGATACGGGCGCAGCTCCGCCGCAAGCGAGGTGAGCGTCTCGACGTTGAGCAGCTCGTCGACGACCACCCCACCGCACTCGTCGGTCGCATCGTAGATGGCGTCGGGTGCCGTGCTCAACGAGAGGTGTAGAAGATCGCTCACCTTGCGGTTGTGGCAGGACCACGACCGCGGGTCGACCGAACATCGGTATGACCTATCGTTTCCCAGCCACTGAGAGTTCGATAGGGCGGCAGGTCAGGACTACCGTCGCCGTATGGGTGAAAAGCAGCGTTCGCAGATCGAGATGTCCGACACCGAGGTTCAGGAGTTCCTCGAGCAAAGCCGGACCGCAACCATGGCGACGATCGGACCCGATGGAATGCCGCATCTCGTCGCGATGTGGTTCGGACTCATCGACGGCGAGGTGTGGTTCGAGACGAAGGCAAAGTCGCAGAAAGTTGTGAACCTCCGCCGCGAGAACCGCGTGACGGTGATGGTCGAAGATGGCCTCACCTATGACGCCCTGCGCGGTGTTGCGCTCGAAGGCACCGCAGAAGTGGTCGAGGATCCCGACGCCCTCTGGGCACTCGGCGTCAACGTCTGGGAGCGCTACAACGGCCCCTATTCCGAGGAGGTCAGGCCCTTCGTCGAAGTGATGCTCAATAAACGGGTGGCGGTCCGGCTCAACGTGAGCCGAGTGCGCTCGTGGGACCACACGAAGCTCGGGATGCCGGCGATGCCAGTCGGTGGCACAACCGCTCCCACCACCGTCTGACGCAGGTGCCTCAGACGGCGAACGTGTCGATCATCAACTCGACGTCACCCAACGGGTAGAGGATCGGGCACGTACAGCCAGCCGTTTCGTACTCGGCGACCTTGGCGCGCACCTCGTCGGGCGTCCCCGAAGCTGTGATCATCTGCACGACCTCATCCGGTACTCGCTTCGCGGCCTCAACCACCTGTTCGTGAGTTGCCGGCCAGGTAAGCACCTCGGCGACATCATCGAGAAGTTCCTGCGGCACCCCGCTGGCCTTCATGATGTGCGGCTGCTGGCCCAGGTACTGCGTGACGAGGAGGCGGGCGCTGTCGAGCGCCGCCTGGCGATCATGATCTACGGAGCACACGACGAGCTGGGGGCGATCGATGTCGTCAAGTGAGCGTCCCGCCTTCGCAGCACCGATCTCCAGGTTTTCGACCGCCTGTCGGTTGTACTCAGGTGAGACGAGATAATTCAGTACCGCCCCATCGGCGATCTCGCCGGTGAGCTGCATCATCTGCATCCCCGTGGCGCCAATGTAGATCGGCACGTCTTTGGGGCGCCGCTCCTGATGGACATAATCGAGTTCGACCCCATCGAGATGCACGAAGTAGCCGTCCATCGTCACTGTCTCGTTGTTGAGCAAGGCACGAACGGCCTCGATGACCTCACGCATCACCCGGATTGGCTTGCTGCGGTCGACGCCGACCTTCGCAGCCAACGGATCCCACCAAGCCCCCAAGCCGCAGATGATGCGGCCCGGCGCCAAGTCGTCGAGCGTTGAGAACATGGAGGCAAGGCGAGCGGGGTTGCGGGTCCAGACGTCGATGACGCCGGAGCCAATCCTGATCGTGTCGGTTGTCGCACCGAACGCCGCCATAGGCACGCCTGCCTCTCGCACAAGGCGCGAGTCGGCCTGCCAGACTGCTTCGAAGCCCTTCTCCTCGGCGTACTGGGTGTATTCGATCGCGTCGCGAATCGGGTGGGCATCCTGGAGGTACAGCGCTCGTCTCGTCATCCCCATCATTCTGCCCCGTCGATCTCCGACGCGCTTAACATCTGAGCACCTGCGTCGCCCCGATCGATCGGCACGCGAGGTCCGGAACGCCAGAGCTGGGTTTGGCAATCGAAGATGCCGACCGACCGGTCGTAGGCCGCGTCACTGCCGATCGGAGGCCATTCGCCCAGCGCACTATCTTCGAGTCGGCATTGGATATCGGTGATCAGAACGCCGCGTCGCAGCTGCACATCAAGATCGCCGGTCGTAGCCCGATGGGGGACATCCGGCGCAGCGAGCGTAAGCGCGACAACCGCATTGAGCGCCAAGCCGCCGGCGACGGCGTAGGCGAATCGGCGCTCGCTTCGACCGACGAGCAACGCCACGAAAACGAGCGCCGGGAGCAGGTGGAGCGGCTTCCACGGAAACCGCAAATACACCAACTCGACCCAGACGAGACCGATCAACGAAAAGCGCGTCAGGAGCGACTCGGCCCACGCTGACCGCAAGGACGGGAGCCATTGGAAGAACCACGCCGTAAAAGCGAGCAAGGTGAAGGGGCCCCAGAAGGCAAGATTCTTGACCCCCCACCGACCGACGAGCGTCGTGAGGCTGGTGACTTGGGTCTCGGTAGTGACAAACGCGAAGGACTGGTCCGCGGAAAGCCAGGCCGGAACGAAGCAGAGGGCCCCGACGGCAACCGTCACGCCCCCCACGCGGAGGAGCGCCGGCAACTGGCTGCGATTGCGCCAGACCTCAGCGAGTATCCACGCGCCGACCAAACCGACGGTCGAGGCCCGGATTCCAATGGCGAGCCCGAAGCAGACTCCGGCAATAAAGGAACGCCCGACGAGTCGGGCATGCGCGCCGGCGAGGACGAGCGCGACCGCCACGAGATAGTCACCAGTGGAGGTCGATGCGACCCACCACCACGGAGACAAGGCGACGACCGCGAGAACAGGAATTGGGTCGTGACCTTCACGCCGGACAAGTCCCGCGAGCAGAAGGAGCGCAACGGCCGCCGCAACCATTGACGCAAGCACGAGAAGGGGCGCGCCCCCCACCGAATCAAGGACGTAGGCCGCAATTTCGTAGGGGAAATTGCCCGGCGGCCGAGACAGTTGGTAATCGCCGTCAAAGAAGGACCGACCGGCCCGCAGGACGTTTGCGGTGTCGATGTCGGTGCCGTACCCCCACCACAGCGCAGGTACACCGGCCAGGAAGGACCCAAGGACCATCTGTGCCGAGCGGTTCGTGCGCAAGCGCGCTGTTGCGGTGTCCGTCGCCGACATCATGCGGTCCGCAGGGAGAGTGCCAGCGCACCGTGCGAACTCATTCGCTGGTAGGGCCACCGCGAAAGTCGGCGGGTCGCTTCTCACGTACGGCTGCGATTCCCTCAAGCGCGTCGGGGCCCTGGAAACCCAGGAATTCGTAGGCAAGCGACGCTTCGAACGCCGGCGCGAGCTGGCGGTAGGCGTAATTGAGCGTGTGCTTGGTCCATCGGATCGCCTGCTGGGCACCGTCGGCGAGCTCGGTAGCAACGGCGAGCGCCTCGTCAAGGATCGCTTGTGGACCCCCCTCGTCGTCGACACAGATCGACACGAGACCGATGCGCTCGGCTTCCTCACCGGAAAGATCACGGCAGGTAAGCAGGTAGTACTTCGCCTTCGCCATCCCACACAGAAGTGGCCAGCAAATGGCGGCGTGGTCGCCGGCCGCCACGCCGAGACGCGTGTGGCCGTCGATGATCCGCGCTGCCTTGCCGGCGACTGAGATATCAGCGAGCAGGCCGGCAACGAGCCCGGCGCCTACCGCCGGACCCCACATCGCCGAAACGATCGGCTTGGAGCAGTTGATCACGTTGTTGACAAGATCTCTCGCCTCCCGAAGGACCTCCAGCGCAGTGCCATAGTCCTCGGTCATGGCATCGAGCAGTTCAAAGCTGCCACCGGACGAAAAACCCTTGCCGGCGCCGGCGAGCAAGGCCACCCGTACGTCAGGGTCACGGTCGATTGCGGACCACACGTCAGCGAGTTGCCGGTGCTTACGCGGATCGACCGAGTTGAGCCCTGGACCCTCCATCGTGATCTGCAGGACCCCGTCAGCCGGGTTCGAAAACGTGAGCGTCTCAAACTCCTGCGAATAGCGATCGACGTTCATCGGGCCTCCTGGACAGCTCGGGCCACCTCGCCCCATCGAGCGAGGTGCTGTGGGTCGGTACGCATGCGGTGCTCGCCGAGATACATCACGACTCGGGCCGCCCGGCCCGCGTATCGGCTGATCAGGACGTCTGCGAGTTCGTCCCACGGCGCCACGACCGCAAAGTGCTCGAGCATCTCATCGGTGATCACGTCGCCGATCGCGTCGAGTTCGCCCGACTTGAACTTCGCCCGGATGCGGCCGGTCGTGCCTTCGAACCCGAGGTCATCGAATTGGAACGCATAGTTGGGGGTGGAGCCGTAGAACGCAATCTGACGGCGCGCCGTGGCGACATCGGCTGCCCGTTCCTCAGGGGTATCGCCCGGGCATGCGAACACCGGGACGATCAGGTCGACCTCGTTCGGGTCTCGGCCGACCTCCCCTGCCCCCGCGGCGAGATCGGGGAGAAGACGATTCTCGAGGTACGCCATGGAGTGCAACGGATGCACGTGAACGCCGTCGGCGACCTGGGCCGCAACCTTTGTCATCATCGGCCCGACCGCAGAGATGTCGACCTTCATCTCGTAGTCGTGGCGGCGGGGCGCCCAGTCGGACGGCAACAAGGTCATCTCGTAGAACTCGCCGTGGTGGTCAAGCCGCTCTTCGCGATTGAAGGCCCGCCAGGCCGCCTTGACCGCTTCGACATAGTCGCGCATCCGAGCCGCCGGTCGATCGAAGTCAGCGCTGTAGCGGCGCTCAACGTGCGCCTTGACCTGGGAACCCAGGCCAAGGCGGAAGCGACCCCCGGTGTTGGCGGTGATCTCGTACGCCATCGCAGCGGAGAGCATCGGGCTACGCGGAAACGCTACGGCGATCCCGGTCGTGAAGAACAGGCCCGGCGCTGCCATCGAGGCGGCGGCAATCTGCATCCAGGGAACCTGGGTGGTCTCGGTGTAGAGCATGCCGCTGAAGCCAGCACCCTCGAGCTTGCGAGCGAGGTCGGCGGCGTCCTCCCACGAACTGGCACCGGTCATCAGGTCGATCTGCACAGCGGGGACCCTAGCGAAGGCGTCCACGGCGGACCCCAACACCATGAAGGAGTGTGCGTACACTCGGCTCCTCCCGGCCCGCAAGGAGCTCGCATGTCGATGATCGGCACCCGTGTCGTCCGCAAGGAAGATCCCGCCCTGCTCACCGACGGCGGGAGGTACGTCGCCGATGTTGGTCCGACCGATGCGCTCCACGCCGTGTTCGTCCGGTCCGTCATGGCCCACGGCGTGATCGAATCGATCGACACCTCCGAGGCACAGACGATGCCAGGAGTGGCCGCCGTCTACACCGCTGCGGATCTCGAGCTTTCGCCTGAGCCCCCGGGGAACCCGATGCTCAACCAGGGTATGACCCGCACCTGGTTGGCCACCGACCGTGTCCGCTATGTCGGTGAGCCGTACGCCGTCGTGCTCGCCGAGACGCTTGCCCAAGCCGTCGACGCCGCCGAGATGATTTGGGCCGAGATCGAACCCCTGGATGCCGTCGTGACGATCCCGGACGCGATGGCCGAGGACGTTCTGCTCTTCCCGGACCTCGGCACGAACCGCTCGTTCCAGATGCCGTCACGTGTCGAAGGTGACGTGACCGACCGTTGTGAGGTGGTCGTCGAGCTCGAGTTCACCAACCCTCGCTTGTCGGTTGCCCCGATCGAGCCGCGTGCGACCGTCGCTGCGTGGGACAACGATCACCTGACCGTCTGGGCATGCACCCAGTTCCCGCATCGAACCCGCGACGGGTTCGTTGCCGCATTGGGCCTCGCGCCGGAGCAATGTCGAGTCATCACGCCCGATGTCGGCGGGGGATTCGGCGGGAAGAACGCCAATTATGTCGAGGACTTCGTCGTTGGCGCTGCCGCTCGGGTGATCGGTCGACCCGTTCGTTGGGTCGAGACCCGATCGGAGTCCATGACCAACCTGTCGCACGGCCGCAGCCTCGACTACCGCGTCGCGCTCGGAGGCACCCGCGAGGGTGACCTTCAGGCCTACCGGGTGCACATCATGCAGGACGCCGGTGCCTACCCCGCGATCGGCTCGGTGCTTCCGATGTTCGGTCGGATCATGGCCAGCGGGAACTACGCCCTCGACCGCGTCGACGCCTCGGGTGAGTCGCTCGTGACCAACACGACCCCCGTCGGTGCCTATCGGGGAGCAGGCCGCCCCGAGGCCACGCTCGCGCTCGAACGCATCATCGACGTCTACGCCGCCGAGATCGGCATGGACCCGGCCGAGCTTCGCCGTAGGAACTTTCTCGGCAAGGACGAGTTCCCGTACGTCACCCAGACCGGTGCCGACATGGACACGGGGGACTACGAGGCCGCACTCGACAAGGTGCTTGAGGTCGTCGATGTCGATGCACTTCGGGCGGAGCAAGCCGCCCGGATCGACGACCCGACAAGGCCACTGCTGGGGGTCGGCTGGGCCGCCTACGTGGAGATCACCAACCCACTGAGTGCGTCGGAATTCGGCAGTTGTGAGATACGGCCCGATGGCACAGCCCTGCTCCTCACGGGCTCGTCGGCACACGGCCAGGGCCACTACACGACCTTCGCCCAGCTCGCGAGCGAACTCACGGGCATTCCCGTCGACAAGATCGAGGTTCGCCACGGCGACACCGATGAGGTCAAACGCGGTGGCGGCACCGGGGGCTCACGCTCGCTGCAGGTCGGCGGCACTGCGATCTGGGAAGCGACCAAGACCGTAGTCGAGCAGGCGAAAGAGGTCGCGGCCGACGTCCTCGAGGCCAATCCTGCGGACATCGTCCTCGATACCGACACAGCGACTTTTGCTGTCACGGGTTCGCCGAGTGTGACTATCGGCTGGGAAGCGGTCGCTGCGCAGGCTGCCGAGGCGGACGAACCGCTCGCCGCCGAGAACGACTTCCAACCGCCGGCGGCAACGTTCCCCTTCGGTGTGCATCTTTCCGTGGTCGAGATCGATCGCGACACCGGCGAGGTCAGGCTCGTGCGACACGCGGCGTGCGACGACGCCGGCATCATCGTCAACCCCACCATCGTTGATGGTCAGGTTCACGGCGGCGTGGGCGGTGGGGTCGGTCAGGCCTTGATGGAGGAATTCGTCTACGACGAATGGGGCAACCCACAGACCGGCAACTTCATGGACTACGCCATCCCGGCGGCATCCGAATTCCCGAGCTTCGACCGCATCGCGATGGAGACGCCCACTGACCGAAACCCACTCGGGGTGAAAGGCATCGGCGAGGCGGGAACGATCGGCTCCACCCCAGCGGTGCAGAACGCCGTCGTCGATGCCCTGAAGCACCTCGGTGTGCGCCACGTCGACATCCCCGTCAAGCCGATGCGGGTCTGGCGGGCGATCCACGAAGCCGGCCAGTAAGGGCCGCCCAGATTGTCAGCTCCACTCGCGGCGCTCGGTCGCGTCGAAAAGAGATCGGCCGCCCCGATCGAGCGGCGGGACATGGTGGGGAGACCATGCAGGAGCGCTCCTCCCGATGTGACAGCATCGACTCATGGCCGAAGCCGACGAACTCCGTAGCGCCTTTCAGCATCTCCTCCGACAACTCGAGGCAGTGGGGGAGGAGCTTCACCGCTTCCATGCCGCCGACGATGCTGTAGGGCTCGCCCGCGGTTACCAGCATCTCGGCCGCCAGCTCGTGAAGGGCTTCGAAGAGCATCTGTTGCGAGATGCCGACCATCCCTTCGGTCGGGTGCTCGACGATCGCATCCGCACCGGAGGAGACAACCCCGACCAGCGCTACATCTTCGCCCCGATCCGAGGCGGTGAGGCGTACCGGGTTTGGGGCCGCAAGGGATCGGCTGCCCGCATCGAACTTCAGCTCTACAGCCGGGAGCCGTATGGCGCGGAGGACGTCAGCGTCGGCTACCTGCCCGACGAGGCCATCGCGTACGGCGACGACGGCACCTTTACGGTTGAGCTCGGTCCCGATGTGACCGGACCAGGCACCCTTGTGAATTCGCCCGACGCGACGATTCTCAACATTCGCCAAATCTGGTCGGTCTGGGACGACACGGATCCAGGAGCGGTCTACGTCGATCGCGTCGGCTGGGAGGGCGCCCGGAAGCTAACGGACTCGCCGACGACAGTTGCCGCACGAATCCGCGGCGCAGCCGACGACATCGCCTCGTCGGTTCGCTGTTGGCCGGAGCTCATCGAGAACGGCCCACTCACCTTCCTCGAAGCCAACATGCTTGGGCCACTCATGTCTCCCGGCGCGAAGGCCGGGGTCGTCGGTCGCTGGATGTCCGTCGGTCACTACGACCTCGCACCTGACCAGGCCCTCGTCATCCGCATTCCACCCACCGGCGCTCCCTATCAGGGCAGCCAGCTCGCCGACCTCTGGTTCGGCTCCCTCGAATACGCGAGCGCAACCTCCAGCATCACCGCGGAGCAGGCCCATCACGCCCCCGACGGCGTCCAGTACCTCGTCGTGAGCCTCGAAGATCCCGGCTATACGAACTGGCTCGATCCCGCCGGGGTGACGAAAGGCATCGTCCAACTCCGGTTCGACGGACTCGCCGACCAACCCGTCGAAGCGCCGACTGCGGAGCTCGTCCCCATCGGTGCGCTGGCCAGCACGATCCCGGATTTCGACGAAGGCCAGATCGGTGCCGATGCCCGCGCTGCCCAACGAGCCGAACGTCGACGTCACGTGCAGGTGCGATACGGGCGCTGACCCGCTGTCCCATGCCACGATGCACATATGGAGTTCGATCTCGCCCACACTGACGCCCTGCTCTCGACGACCCGCGCCGTCCGGAAGCGGCTCGATCTCGATCGCGCGGTGCCCGACGAGGTGATCCTCGAGTGTCTGCGGCTGGCCGTTCAGGCCCCGACCGGCTCGAACCGCCAGGGTTGGCGGTGGATGGTGGTCAAGGACGATGAGAAAAAGGCGGGTCTCGCCGAGCTCTACCGTCGAGCCGGTGGCGACTACCTGGCGGCGGCCGCAGCAGAGACTCCGACTGGGACCCAGAGCGGTCGCGTCATGGATTCAGCCAACTATCTCGCCCAGAACCTCGAGAAGGTCCCGGTGATGGTGATCCCGTTGATCATCGGTCGGCTCGACGATCCGGCTCTCGCTGCGCCTGCCGGCGGGGGCATCACCAACGCCGCAGCGGGCTTGATGGGCTCCATCATCCCGGCAATGTGGAGCTTTCAGCTGGCGCTTCGGAGCCGAGGTCTGGGCAGCTGCTACACGACCCTCCACCTCGGGCTGGAGGGGGAAGCCGCCGAACTGCTCGGCATCCCGCCCCACATGACCCAGGCCGGGCTCATTCCCGTCGCCTACACAAAGGGCACCGACTTCAAGCCCGCATCGCGCCCGCCCGTCGAGGAGATCACCTACCTCGACACGTACAAAAACCCGATCGCCTGACGCGAGCGGGCTACGGGCGCGGCCGACCTGGTGTCGGCGCTGTCCCCACGGGCCGAAGACCCAGTGCGGCCACGATTGCGGCGAACCACGGCCAGCGCTGCTCCGCGTCCAACGGTGCCACGAGCGATACCCGGCGGGTGAACGTCGGTGCCGCTCCGAGGCGGTGGAGCCGCCCCTTGGCGAGGTCACCTGCGACGAGACGGTGCGGGAGGTAGGCCGAGCCGCCGTGATGGTGAAGATGGGCACGCGCCGCCGTCGAGGATTCGAAGGTGACGCGCGCGATGTCGGCCCATGCGAACGTGGCGGCGTGCTCACGAGCGAAGTCATCGCCGGCATCGACGAACACGTAACCAGGGTCAAAGCTCGTCGGCCGATCAGGACGGTCGGCCACCAGCACGAGCTCGTCGGCAGGAAGGTCCCACACCCGGTGGTCGGCTCGGGGCGACGGATCGTGGGTCAAGGACAGGTCCGTGCGTCCGTCCCGTTGCCAGCTCGCCAGCTCATCGGACGAGCCGTGACGAACCGTCCGGGCGACGCTCAGATCCTCGTGATCTAGATTGGCCAGCAGCCCTTCGCTGTGGACCGGCCAGAGATCGGGGTGGCTGCCGATGGTGACGTGGTCGCCGATGGTCGCTCCGAGTGCCGAGGTGCGCTCGATCTGTTCCCAGAGCGCAACAATCGTGTCGACGTTTTGGGCAATGCGTTCCCCGGCTGCCGTGGGTACCGCACCCGCCTTGGAGCGTTTGATCAATTTGTGTCCGAGTCGGCTCTCCAACGCCTGAAGGCGGGCCGTCACCGTCGAGGGTGTGACGTGGAGGCGTTCGGCGGCGCCGGCGAGTGACCCCGCTTTGAGGATCGTCACGTATGTCATCAGCACGTCGAGGTTCATGCTTGCCCTCACGCCTTTCCTTCGGGGATACCGAATCGTACGTTCGGAAGGTTTTGATTTCCCAAAGCGTTCCCTCGGCGTACGGTGAGTACATGTCTGGGGGGATGGAAACCATCACTGCGCTGTCGATGCTGATCGACGGCCAGTGGGTTGCTGCGAGCGACGGAGGCACCTACGAGTCGATCGATCCGTCCATCGGCGGGGTTTGGTCGACCACACCAGAGGCGACGGAGGCCGACGTCGACC
>PBTQ01000106.1 GCA_002729125.1 Acidimicrobiaceae bacterium
CGGACCACCACGACCAGTTCGCCTCCGACGACCACGACCAGTTCGCCTCCGACGACCACGACCAGTTCGCCAACCACCATCGTGGCGCCCGTTCCGACCGGCGGGCCCGCGGCCGAGCAGTGGGCGGCGCTGCGCAACTGCGAGTCCAGCAGCCGGTACGACGCCATCAGCCCCAGCGGCCGCTATCGCGGGGCGTACCAGTTCTCCCAAGCAACCTGGGACTGGGTAGCGAGCTTCTCGAACCCGGCACTGGTCGGTGTTGACCCAGCCGTGGCATCGGTCGCCGACCAGGATGCCCAGGCGTTCGCGCTCTATGACCGCAATGGCGCTGGCCCCTGGCCGCACTGCGGTGCCTACCTGTCGTGACCCATAGTGGTGCCGATATTCGAGCGCTGCTCGATCGCCACGGCCTCGAAGCGCGTCGTTCTTTCGGCCAGAACTTTGTTGTCGATCCCAACACGGTCCGCAGGATCGCCACACTCGCAGGGGTCGGTCCTGGCGACCCGGTCGTCGAGATCGGCGCGGGTCTCGGCTCGTTGACCCTCGCCTTACTGGAGCACGATGCATCGGTCACCGCCGTCGAGATGGATGTCGAACTGGTGCCGATCCTCCGTGAGGTCGTCGCCGGACACGATGTTGCGATCGTCGAGGGCGATGCCCAACAGGTCGACTGGGATGCCGTGCTGGCGGCGCACCCGGTGTGGAAGTTGGTCGCCAACCTGCCGTACAACGTCGCCACGCCGCTGATCCTGGATCTGCTCCGGTACGTCCCTGCCATCACCGAGATGCTCGTGATGGTGCAACTCGAGGTCGCCGAGCGCCTCGCCGCCACCGCACCCGACCCGGCAATCGGAATCCCGTCGGTGCTTGTCGCTTATCACGGACGCGCGGAGGTGGTTGGACGGGTTCCGCCGACGGTCTTTCACCCCAAGCCGCGCGTTGACAGCGCGCTTGTCCGGATTGTGCGTCACCAGGGCCCACCGGTCGGCACGTCGCTCAAACGTCTCGAGCCCCTTGTCCGCGCCGCCTACAACCAGCGTCGCAAGATGATTCGCAAGTCGCTCAGTGGTCTGCGGACTGTTGAGCAGATCGAAGCCGCCGGGGTCGACCCGCAGGCGAGGCCCGAGACGCTCGATCTCGCGGCATGGGGGAGGCTCGCCGAGGTCTGACTCAGGCGTGGGTTGCGGCCCAGCGTTCAGCCATCAGGGCGAACAGTTCGGCCATCGGTGTCGCGTCGCTCCGACCCTCGAATTCTCGGAAACAGGTATCGAGGAGTGTCACGATGCGTTCCGGTTCGCCCCAATCGGCCCACCGGTCGAGCGAGATATCAGCCGCTGCGGTCGCAAGATCCATCTCGGCGTCGAAACAGCGGCGCGCCTCGGCGTGGCAGTACTCGTAGTACGCCCGGATCTCTCGCACACCTGCGAGATCGGTGACCGGCCCGTGCCCCGGCACGATCGTGTCCGGTTGCCACGCTTCGATGCGGTCGAGAGCCTTGAGGAGGTCGGGTATCGTGCCCGCCCACAGGATCGGATGCCCCTCGACAAAGAGAATGTCGCCGGTGAACACCGTGGCGCGGTTGGCGACGTGGATCAGGACGTCGCCACCGGTGTGTGCCGGGCCGACCTCGACGAGGTCGATGACGGTGTCGCCGACGGTCCGGGTCGTCTCGCCGCTGAACGTCGCTGTCGGTTCGGGTCGGTTCACGCCGCCGAAGTCGAAGCGCCCGAAACAGTGTCGGAAGAACTCCCCGACGACGCCCATCGTCGGTGCCGCTTCCAGCAGACCTACCATCATCGCCGGGTTCTCCCTGGTCATCTCCTCGGCGGCGATGACCGACGTGAGGATCTCCGCCCCGTGTAGGAGTTCGTTGCCGTTGCAGTGGTCGCCGTTGCTGTGGGTGTTGACCAGGGTCGTGATCGAGATGCCGGGAAGCGCCGCCTCGAATCCATCGAGCATCGCCTGAGTCAGCGGCACGTCGTAGAGCGTGTCGACCAACAACGCCTCGTCGCCGTCGACGATCAGGCCTGCGTTCGACCACCCCCAACCGCCGTCGGGTTGCAGCCACGCGTAGCTGCCCTGGCCGACATCACAGAGGCCGGCAACGTACAGGTGCGTCCCGAGTCCCACCCGGCGACCGTAGTCTGCGCTCGTGGACACGCCATCGACTGATGCCGACGTTGCGCCGGAGACGCTCATCGCCCCCGCCAAGCTGACTCTGTCGCTGCGCGTCACCGGACGGCGCGACGATGGTCATCACCTGATCGATGCCGAGATGGTGTCCCTTGATTTCCACGATCGACTTGAGATTGCGCCCGGTGACTCGCTTACAGTTGTGGGACCTCACGGCACCGAGACGGTCGGGCCGAACGAGGACAACCTGGTCCGACGGGCGCTCGCTCTCGCTGGGCGCACTGCGTCGGTCACGCTCCACAAGCAGATTCCGGCCGGTGCCGGCCTCGGCGGAGGATCGGCCGACGCCGCTGCGGTGCTCCGCTGGGCGGGCTTCACGGACCTTCGCGCCGCAGCGACGCTCGGCGCCGACATCGCCTTCTGCCTCATCAGCGGCCGAGCCCGCGTCACCGGCATCGGGGAAATCGTCGACCCGTTGCCCCATGACCAACGGACATTCACGATCGTCACGCCACCCATCTTTTGTTCCACCCCCGCCGTCTACCGAGCGTGGGACGAGATGGGTGGACCCGCCGGCGACAACGGCAACGATCTTGAACCAGCGGCGCTTGTTGTCGCACCCGAGCTTGTCCGCTGGCGTGACAAGCTGGCCGACCAGACTGATCGGCGACCTCAGCTTGCGGGAAGTGGCAGCACCTGGTTCGTCGAGGGGACATTCCCCGACATCGGACGCGTGGTCACCACTGTGCCAGCGTCCGAGCGCAAGACCAAGGGCGACTGAGCGCCCCGAGCATCACTTCCGCTGGTGGCGCGTCCTCCGGAGCATTTTCTTGTGCTTCTTCTTGCGCATGCGCTTGCGGCGCTTCTTGATGAGTGAACCCACGGCCTCGGACGCTACCGCCTCGGCGCCTGTGTCCCACCCTCTCGTTGATCAGGTCGCGACGGCGATCGCTGCCGCTAGGTTAAGCCGCGCCGTGGCCCGTAGTTCAACTGGTTAGAACGTCGGACTTTGACTCCGGATGTTGCAGGTTCGAGTCCTGCCGGGCCAGCTCCTCGTGTTTATCGCCTTGCGGCTTAACCTGGGCCCAACTTCGCGCGATCTCGACGGAGTCGCAGGTCCGGCTCGTGCGGTAGGGTGCGACTGGGACGGAACAACCGGGGGCACGGGATGCAACTCCTGAACCAGAAGAAGCTACACGTTGTCGCGGGTCGAGCCACGACAGAGCTGGCCGCCGACATCTGTCGGGAACTCAACGTGCAGCAGGGGACACCGAATATCGCCGAGTTCGCAAACGGCGAGATTCATGTCAAGTACGGCGAGTCGATTCGTGGCTCCGACGTGTTCATCGTGCAGACCCACACCGAGTGGGACGGCCACTCCGTCAACGACGCGATCATGGAGCACCTGATCATGGTCGACGCCGCCAAGCGAGCGTCGGCCAAACGTATTACCGCCGTGGCGCCCTTCTACGGCTACAGCCGCCAAGATCGCAAGGCGTCGGGTCGTGAGCCGATCACCGCTCGGCTCGTCGCCGACCTGTTCCAAGCTGCTGGCGCCGATCGGCTCATCTCGGTCGACCTGCACAGCGGCCAGATTCAGGGCTTCTTCGACGGCCCGGTCGACCACCTCACCGCCATGCCGGTGCTGATCGACTACCTCGCCGGCCTCGACGAGGTTGACATGGTGATCGTGTCGCCTGACGCCGGGCGCATGAAGGTCGCCGAGCGCTACACCAATCTGCTCGACGCCGACCTCGCGTACGTCCACAAGCGCCGCTCCACAGAGGAAAAAAACGCCGTCGAGGCCAAGGAGATCATCGGCGACGTCGCCGGTCGCTGTTGTGTCCTGATCGATGACATGATCGACACCGGTGGCACGATTTGTGCCGCTGCCGAGCTCCTGCACAACTACAACGCTAAGCGCATCATCATTGCCACGACGCATGGAGTGTTCTCGGGCCCGGCCATCGACCGAATCAAGAACGCTCCAGTCGAGACCGTGCTCGTCACCGATACCCTCCCGCTGCCGAGCGAGAAGCATGCTGACAACATCACGGTGTTGTCGGTTGCGCCGATCATCGCCCAGGCCATCGCGGCGGTCTTCGAGGACACCTCGGTCAGCGAGATCTTCCAGGGCAACCACCTCGCCTAGTCCTCGCAGGGCGCCGTCAGGGGCCCGCAATGCGTGCTCGGTCCAGAGTCCGGTGTTTCGTGCCGTCTGCACTGGTGGTTCTGGCCCATTGCCCCGGTACGATCAATCGTCGGCCCGTCTGGGCTGGTTCGATTTTTACGTGCCCACTTCGGAGCCGAATTCTCATGTCTGACCTGCTATTGAGCGCCGAGACTGGACGCACGGAAGGTTCCCGCCCGTCCCGTCGCCTCCGTCGTGAAGGCAAGATCCCCGCCGTCGTCTACGGCCTTGATTCCGATCCGATCACCGTGTCGGTCGTGTGGCCCGAGCTGCGTCGCTGCCTGACCACCGGTGCGGGCATCAACGCCCTCATCACCCTCAACATTGAAGGTGCCAACCACCTGTCGGTCGTCAAGGACATCCAGCGTCACCCGACTCGCCGCGACGTCCTTCATGTCGATTTCCTCCGCGTCACCGAGGATCAGCAGATCGAGGTCAACGTTCCGGTCGTCCTGCAGGGCGAGGCCCGTCAGGTCACCCAGTTCGACGGCATGGTCGATCAGTCGATGTACGAAATGACGATCTTGGTGAAGCCCACAGCGGTTCCCCAGGAGATCATCGTCGACATCACCGATCTAGAACTCGGCGCCACCGTCAAGGTCGCCGACGTCGTCCTCCCCGAGGGTGCCGAATCGGTTATGGATCCTGATGAAACCGTCGCGATCGCACTCATCACCCGCTCCACCCGTGAGGCCATTCGTAGCGCCGAAGAGGACGAAGCTACCGAGGCCGAAGGTACCGAAGGTGCCGAAGGTGCCGACGAGGGCGACGAGGGCGAGAGCGGCGACGAGGGCTGACGCCCGCCCGGGGCCCGGCCTATGGTGGTCCGGCGTCGCAACCTTAACCACATCGGGACGCCTGCTGATCTATTGGTGGTCGGCTTAGGCAACCCCGGTGAAGCCTACGCAGAGACGCGCCACAATGCCGGTTTCTGGGTCGTCGACGAACTGGCCCGCCGCCATGGCGGCCGGCTTCGGCGCGGCAAACGCGAACATGCTGAGAGCGACGTCTTGCGCGTCGGCGACAAGTACGTAGCGGTCGCTCGGCCAACCACGTTCTACAACGAAGCTGGCGGAGCAGTCGGAGCGCTCATCAAGCGGCACGGCATCAACGAGTTCAGTCGGCTGGTGATGGTTCACGATGAACTCGACCTTGAGGTCGGGCGGATGAAGCTGAAGTTCGGCGGCGGACTCGCCGGGAACAACGGTCTTAAGTCGGTTCGGGCACACCTGCGGACCGACGACTTCTCCCGGCTCCGCATCGGCATTGGGAAGCCCGAGCAGGGCACGATGGCAGGGCGGGACTATGTTCTGAAACGACCGTCACGCGCCGACCGTCCCGTGCTGGAGGAGATCGTGGCCGACGCCGCGGACACCCTCGAGTATCTCGCCGTCAGCGATATTGAGGCGGCGATGAACCGCTACAACCGCTGACCCCTCCCAATTCGCGAGAAGCTGCCTCTGTGAGTTCCCCTCGTTCCGTGCCTCCGCTCGGCTACCTGCTCGACCAACTCAGCGAAGAACCCTCGATCGAGGCCGCCCTCGGCCAGCGCGAACCGGTGATCGCGGTCGCCGACCCTGGCCGAGCCTTCGTCCTCGCTGGCCTTGTTGCCGCGTCGGATCGTCGGCCCGTGCTAGTCGGAACCCCGACGCAGGCCGAAGCCGAGCGTCTCGCCGCCGATGCTGCAGCGATCCTGGGCGACGACAAGGTGCTGCACTTTCCCGCCTGGGAGACACTGCCGTTCGAGCGCGTCAGCCCGGGTGTCGAGACGATGGGTCAGCGCCTGGCCGTGCTCCACCGGCTCACATCCGCCCGTCCTCCGTCGCTCGTCGTGGCGTCGGCGCGAGCGCTGATCCAGCGAATCGACCCGCATGCCGCCATCGACCCGATCGAGGTGCGCCCTGGGGATCAGGTCGACCCGGTCGACCTCGTCGAACAGCTCGTCATGCTCGGCTACCGCCGGGAGGGACAGGTTGAGCATCGCGGTGAGGTTGCGGTGCGCGGCTCGATCGTCGACGTCTACCCGAGCACCGCCGATGCGCCCGTGCGCATCGACCTGTGGGGGGATGAGGTCGAACGGCTCACCGAATTCGCAGTGGCCGACCAGCGCTCCACCGAACCGGTCGAGTCGGCGCGCTTCTATCCGTGTCGCGAGTTCCGGCCAACCGAAGTACGACAGGCACGGGCGGCCGAACTCGTCGCAGAGGAACCGTGGGGCCGTGAACAATGGGACCGTTTCGCCGACGGCACTCTCTTTGATGGCATGGAGTCGTGGCTGCCGTGGTTGGTCGAGGGCGAACACCTCATCACCGACCTGATCGGTGCTGACGGGCTGGTTGCGTTCGTCGAGCCTCGTCGGGTCCGCGACCGGGCTGCGGAGATCCTTGCCGAAGAGGCCGACCTTGCGTCGACGCTCGCTTTGACGTGGGATGTCGCCGCAGACGACGTGCACCGACTGCACCTCGACTTCGATCGTCTCATGACCCAGACCAATGCGGCGTCGTGGTCGGTTCTGGCGACGCCCGACAAGCCGACGACGCCGGTCGTGGCGGCATCTGGTTGGGAGCCGGTCGTGGGTGATCTGTCGCCCACGATCAGCCAGATCCGAGGCTTGCTCGACGGTGGCTACCGGATCGTGGTGGCCGCCGATGGCGAGGCCAGCGCCAACCGACTGGGCACGCTGCTGGCCGAGCACGACGTCGTGCTCGACATTCGATCCGGACCGACCCGGGGAGGGGAGGCTCGGCCCGCTGGCGAGGTGATCGTCGCCCCGATCGAACGCGGTGTGGTCCTCGCCGACATCAAACTCGCGGTGATCGCAGAATCCGATCTGACCGGTCGTCGCCGCACGCACCGCCAGGCCCGGCGCCGAACACGCGATACCCAGCGGTTTTTCGAGGATCTGCGAGAAGGCAGCTTTGTCGTCCATCACCAGCACGGCGTCGCCCGGTTCGGTGGCATGGTCACCCGAGCGATCGGTGGCAACGAGCGCGACTATCTGCTGCTCGAGTACCGCGGCGGCGACAAGCTCTATGTGCCGTCGGACCACATCGAGTCGGTGCGGCATTACACCGGGGGCGATACGCCGAGCCTGTCGAAGATGGGAGGCTCCGACTGGAGCCAGACCAAGGCCAAGGTCCGTTCGGCGGTGCAGGAGATCGCCCAGGAGCTCGTCGTGCTTTACCAGAAGCGCGTCACGAGCAGGGGCCACGCCTTTGCGCCGGACACGCCATGGCAGGGCGAGTTCGAGGCATCGTTCCCTTTCCAGGAAACCACCGACCAGCTCAACGCGATCGTCGACGTGAAGAACGACATGGAGCTCGAGTTGCCCATGGATCGCCTTGTCGTCGGCGATGTCGGCTTCGGCAAGACCGAGATCGGCATGCGGGCTGCGTTCAAGGCCATTCAGGACGGCAAACAGGTCGCTGTGCTCGTGCCGACGACCCTGCTTGCCCAACAGCACGTTACGACCTTTGCCGAACGGATGGCGCCCTACCCAATCCGCGTTGAGGTGCTGAGCCGGTTCCTTACCGCCAAGCAGGCCAAAGCCGTCACCGATGGCCTCAAGGACGGTGAGGTCGATCTGGTTGTCGGCACGCATCGGCTGCTCGGCGAGGGCATCGAGTTCAAGAACCTCGGGTTGTTGATCGTCGATGAGGAACAGCGCTTCGGCGTCAGCCACAAGGAGCAGATCAAGGAACTCCGCCACGACATCGACGTGCTCACGCTCACCGCAACGCCGATCCCGCGCACGATGGAGATGTCGCTCACCGGTATTCGTGACATGTCGCTGCTCAACACGCCGCCGGCGGACCGTCAGCCGATCCTCACCTATGTCGGTGAGTACGAGGAACGAGCGGTGGCCGAGGCGATCCGTCGTGAGCTGCTCCGTGAAGGGCAGGTCTTCTTCGTGCACAACCGCGTGCGCGACATTGAGCACGTCGCCGAACGGCTCCGGAACCTCGTCCCCGAGGCGCGGGTGGCGATCGCTCACGGGCAGTTGGACGAAGGCACGCTCGAACGGGTCGTGGTCGATTTCTGGGAGGGCAACTACGACGTCCTCGTCTGCACGACCATCATCGAGTCGGGCATCGACATGCCGACCGTGAACACACTGATCGCCGATCGGGCCGATTTGCTCGGACTTGGGCAGCTTCATCAGCTGCGGGGTCGTGTCGGCCGAGCCGGGCAGCGGGCCTACGCCTATTTGTTCCATCCGGTTGATCAAGTCTTGTCCGAGGAGGCTTACGAGCGACTCAAGACGATCGGCGAGGCCACTGAGCTCGGGTCGGGTTTCCGTATCGCCATGCGCGACCTCGAGATTCGCGGTGCTGGCAATCTGCTCGGCACCGGCCAGTCGGGTCACATCGCCGCCGTCGGCTACGACCTCTACTGCCAGATGGTCACCGAAGCGGTCGGTGAACTTAAGGGCGAGCGGCCCCCGGAGCCGGTTGAGATTGCGATCGAGGTCCCCGGTAACGCCCACCTGCCAGACGACTACGTCCTGAAGGAGACCAACCGACTCGAGGCCTATCGGCGGCTTGCGTCGATCGAGTCTCTCGCGTCGCTCGATGATGTTCGGGCGGAATGGCTCGACCGCTTCGGAGCGATTCCCGAGCCGGCCGAGGCACTGCTGCAGGTTGGGCGCCTGCGGGTCGAGTGTGTCCGCACCGGGGTTCGTGAGATCACCGTGACGAAAGGCCCCGGCTTTGGTGGCCCCGATTTCGTCGCTCGGCTGTCGCCTGTCGACCTTCCCGACAGCAAGCAGGTGCGCATGGAGCGGCTCTACTCGGACAAGGGTCCGGGAAACCAGGCCGTGTTCAAGGAAGCGATTGGCGAACTTCAGTTGCCCCTGCGGAAGCGGAATGGCGGTGTCGTCGATCAGTTGGCCGAGATCATGGGTGACCTGATCCCCGACAGCCCCGACGGCGCCGCTAGCCTTCCGTCCTCGTGAGCAACGAACCGCAGGTCGAAACCGAGTCCGACGCCCCGCAAGGTCAGTCGAGTGAGAGGGAGACGCTGTTCGCGAGCCCGTTTGGCGTTGTCGCTGCCGTGATCGCCCTCGGCGTCATCGTCGGCGCAGCAGTGCTCTTCGCCGTGGGTTCCGCCGACACCGAGCGCGCAGCCTTTGAGCCGCGGCCGTTCGAGGACCAGTCCTCGTCTCAGGACGCGATCGCCGAATGGCGTTCGGTCATCGACAGCGGGGAGATCGCCGCCAGCCTCGACGACACTGAGCTGAGCTGGTCCGAGCTTGAGGGCATGCTTGAGCGACTCCCGGCTGGTTCGCCCGTGTACACCGGCGTCCCCAACCTTGAGACCACTCGCCAGGTCGTTCGTCAGTGGATAATTACGCTTGCGCTCGAGGATGAAATTGCAGCCCGCGGCATCGAGTCCGTTGCCGCTGATCGTCAAGTGGCGCTCGACGAGACCCTGCTCGCGGATCCGACGTTCGACGAGACCACGCCCTATGGCGTGTTGGCGCTCGACACGCGTGCGCTCACGACCACGCTCGATCGAGCGGTCGACGAGCTGGCGCTGGCGGCCGAGCTCGAGCATCCCGAGTACCTCTGTTCGAGTCACATTCTTGTCGAGACTCTTGCGGAGGCCGAGGAAACCGTCGCCCTCCTCGACGAGGGTGCCGACTTCGCAACCCTTGCCATCGAGCGCAGCGGCGATGGATCTGCGGCGATTGGTGGCGATCTCGGTTGTGGTCCGACCATCGGCTACGTCTCCGAGTTCAGCGAGGGCGCGCGGCAGGCTGGGAGCGGCAACATCTCGTCGCCGGTGCGGTCCCAGTTCGGCTGGCACGTCATCTCGGTTCGCACGATTGGTGAACTCACACAGGAGAACCACCCGGAGATGACCGAGGCCCAGATCCAGCAGGCGCTCGGCAGTTTCGAGCCGCTGGCGCGTGACCGCATCGCCAACGACCTCGGCACCGAGATCGTCGACGCGGCGTGGGAGCGAGTCGCTACCCGGCACACGCTCGACGAGCGGCTCGGTGTGTGGGATTCCACCGTGCGCTTCATCGCTCCGCCCGGCGCGATCGACGGCTGAGCCCAGACATGGCGGGTCAACTCACCATCGTGGGGCTCGGCCCGGCTGGCCCCGAGCTGATCACCCCGCAGGTCACGGAGCGGCTGGCCGCCGCCTCCACCGTGCGGCTGCGCACAGCCCGGCATCCCGCAGCTGCCGTCGTTGACGCGCCGTCCTACGACCACGTCTACGAGGCCGCTGATCGGTTCGCCGACGTCTACGAGGAGATTGCACGCGACCTCCTTGAGCTCGCCGCTGTCGACGACCTCGTCTATGCCGTACCTGGTTCGCCGCTCGTGCTCGAACGAACGGTGGAGCTGGTGCGGCACACAGCGACCGACACCGATGTCGAGCTTGAGATCCTTCCGGCGGTGTCCTTTCTCGACACCGTGTGGAGTCGGCTTCAGGTCGATCCGATCGAGGCTGGGATCCGGTTGGTCGACAGCCACGTGTTCGCGACGGCGGCGGCTGGACAGACCGGCCCGCTTCTCGTCGCCCACGCCCACGCCAACCATGTGCTCTCCGATATCAAGCTCGCTTTCGAGGAGCCGCCAGCCACCGCGATCATCCTGCAGCGACTGGGGTTGCCCGACGAGCGCATCGTTGAAGTCGCCTGGGCTGATCTCGACCGCGAACTTGAGGCCGACCATCTCACCTCGCTGTATCTCCCGGAGGTGGCCGAGCCCGTCGCCCACGAGTTTGCTCGCTTCGACGAGTTGGTGCGGACCCTGCGTGACGAGTGCCCGTGGGACCGCAAGCAGACCCACGCCAGCCTGCGGCGTCACCTGCTCGAGGAGACTCACGAGGTTTTGGAGGTGCTCGATGCTCGGGCGTCACTCGCCGACACTGAGCCTGACCCCGACCTGGACGACCATCTCGCCGAGGAGCTCGGCGATCTGCTCTACCAGATCTACTTCCACGCCCGGTTGGCTTCGGAGCGGGGATCGTTCACCGTCGCCGACGTGGCCCGAGGTGTGCACGACAAGCTTGTCATCCGGCACCCACACGTCTTCGGCGACGTCGATGCCGATGATGCGGAGACCGTCATGTCGAATTGGGAGGAGATAAAGGCGCAGGAGAAGCAGCGCGACTCCGCCCTCGATGGCATCCCCCCGGCGCTGCCGGGGCTGGCGCTTGCGGCCAAGATTCAGAAGAAGGCGGCGTCGGCCGGCTTCGACTGGTACGGCGAGGTCGAGGTCGCGTATGCCGATGTCGAAGCGGAACTTGCAGAGGTGCGAGAGGACCCGAGCGAGCACGAAGTCGGTGATCTCCTGTTTGCCGGGGTGCAGGTGGCCCGCAGGCTCGATGTCGACCCGGAGGCTGCGCTGCGCAGTGCCGCGCAGCGGTTCGCCTCGCGGTTCCGCCGTGTCGAGGTGCTCGCCGGGAGCCCCGAGGTGCTTGCCGCCGCGGACAAAAAACAGCTCACTGCATGGTGGGTGGTGGCCAAGTCGGCCGAACCCCTGGCAGACTGACGGTCCCGGGACGGCGGAGCATCCCAGGGCTCGCGCGGTTCGCGCGAAGTCCCTCACTCTTCGCGCGAAGCCCACTAGCCTCGCGCCCGATTCTGTCATTTCGCGCACTGCGAGGTCGTTCCGCCATGAGCACCATTGAGCACGTCCACGGTCGTGAGGTCTTTGATTCGCGTGGCAACCCCACCGTCGAGGTGGAGATCGGCCTTGATTCGGGCGCCATCGGTCGGGCGATCGTGCCGTCTGGCGCCTCGACCGGTGCCTTCGAAGCGGTCGAGTTGCGTGATGGCGGCGATCGACTCAACGGCAAGGGCGTGCTGACCGCAGTTGGCTTTGTCAACGGCGAACTCGCCGATACGGTCATCGGCCTCGACGCCATTGACCAGCGGCTCGTCGATGCCGAACTGATCTCCACCGACGGCACCGACAACAAAGGCCGGGTCGGAGCGAACGCCATTCTCGGCGTCAGCCTCTCCACGGCCCAGGCTGCGGCCAACGAGCTCGAGATCCCGTTGTGGCAACACATCGGTGGATCCAACGCTCACGTACTGCCCGTTCCGATGATGAATGTGCTCAACGGCGGCGAGCATGCCGACAACGCCGTCGACTACCAGGAGTTCATGTTCATGCCGGTGGGCGCCGCGTCGTTCACCGAGGCTCTGGTGTGGGGTGTCGAGGCGTACCACGTGCTCAAGAAGGTGCTCGGCGACAAGGGACTCTCGACCGGCATCGGCGACGAGGGCGGCTTCGCCCCTGACCTCGCCAGCAACGAGGAGGCAATCCAGTTGCTCGTCCAGGCGATCGAGATGTCGGGCCGAACCCCCGGTGACGACATCGCCATCGCGATGGATGTCGCCTCGACCGAGTTCTACGACACCAACACCGGCCTCTACACCCTCGCCGCCGAGGGCCGCAGCCTTGACTCGGCTTCGATGGCAGATGAACTCGCGTCGCTGTGTGAGCGGTACCCGATCGTCTCAGTCGAGGACGGCATGGCCGAAGAGGACTGGGACGGCTGGAAGGCCCTCAACGGGCTTGTCGGCGATCGCGTTCAACTCGTCGGCGACGACCTCTTCGTCACGAACACCGAGCGCCTCAGCCGCGGTATCGAGGGCGGTTACGCCAACTCGATCCTGATCAAGGTCAACCAGATCGGTTCGCTCACGGAGACCCTCGAGGCTGTCGACATGGCCACTCGCAACGGCTGGACCTCGGTGATGTCGCATCGCTCCGGCGAGACCGAGGACACGTTTATCGCTGATCTCGCCGTCGCCACCAACTGCGGCCAGATCAAGACAGGTGCACCGGCTCGCTCCGACCGTGTCGCCAAGTACAACCAGCTGCTGCGCATCGAGGAACAGCTCGGTGAGTCGGCGGCCTTCCGAGGAAACAGCGCCCTCGCCGGCGGCTGAGCATGGCTCCGTCCCGCTCGCGCGCCACGGCCGGATCACCGGCACGCCACCCCGCTGGGGGACGGACCGCGCGCGGGCCGCAACCCGTCCGCAAGCCTGCGGCCAAACCGGCCGGAGACGGCCGTCGGTTCCGGTCGGGTATGGCTGTGCGCGGCGCGCTCGTCGCCGCAACCCTTGCGGCGGGTGTCGCGCTCGCGTACATGCCGGTCACCGACTACTTCGAACTGCGCGGCCAGCTGACTGAACTCGAGGGCGAGGGCACCGAGCTGCACCAACAGCTCAGCGATGCTGAGTTCCTGAAGAACAAGGCGGAGAGCGAGATTGAGCTGCGAGCCCGCTGCTATGCGAACTATGTCTGGCCCGGCACGGAGAGCTACGCCATTCCCGGTTCCGGCACGGGTTGTGTCTCGGTTCGCTGAGTAGGCCACGATAACGCGATGAGTTCTTCTTCGGCGGCCCACGTCGTCGCCAATGGCCTAGTTCGGCGCTTTGGCGATCTGACTGCAGTCGACGGCATCGACCTCGACGTGGGGGAGGGCGAGGTTTTCGGCTTTCTCGGTCCGAACGGCGCCGGCAAGTCGACCACGGTCCGGATGCTCGTGACCTTGCTCAAGCCGTCGGCGGGGTCGGCCTCGGTTGCGGGTTGCGACGTCGTCACCCAGCCGAACGAGGTCCGTCGCCGCATCGGGGTCGCCCTCCAGGACGCCGCGATCGATCCGCTGATGACCGGCAACGAGTTGCTACGGCTTCAGGCAGTCATGCAGGGCCTCGGCGGCAAGCCAGGACAGCAGCGGGCAGGAGAACTCCTCGAACGGGTCGGGCTCACCGAAGCCGGCGATCGGCGGGTCGGCACCTACTCCGGAGGCATGCGTCGACGTCTCGATCTCGCCCTGGCGTTGATCCACAAGCCGTCGGTGTTGTTTCTTGATGAGCCGACGACCGGACTCGACCCGACGAGTCGCCAGGCCGTGTGGGAAGAGGTCAGGTCGCTCAACGACGAAGGCACCACGGTCTTCCTCACCACCCAGTACCTCGAGGAAGCCGACCAACTTGCCGGTCGTATCGCGATCATCGACGGCGGCACGATCGTCCGAGAAGGTGACCCCGCCGCGCTCAAGGAGGCCGTCGGCGATCCAACATTGCGCCTTGAGGTCGCCGATCCGTCTCGTCAGGAGGCGGCGCGGGGCATCCTCGCCGGATTCGGAGGCGAGCGCCCGGCCCGGGCCGGACGGATCGCCATCGGTCTTCGGGGCGGCACCGGCAGTCTCGCCTCCGTGATCCGAGCGCTCGACGAGGCTGGCATCGCCGTCGGCCACGTCGAGGTCGACTCGCCCAGTCTCGACGATGTCTTCGCCGACGCCACCGGGCGCCGTCTCGAGGGCGATGGTTCGTGACAGTGGCGGTCACCACCGATCGGCCCCGCTGGCGGGTGGCGGCGGAGCAATCGTTCGCCCTCGCTGTCCGCTCGGTGCGCAACACGGCTCGCGACCCCAGTGCCTGGGTGCCCCCCATGATCTTCCCGCTTGTGCTCGCTGCGATCTATGGCGCCCAGTTCAGCCGGGCCGCCGAGTTACCCGGATTCCCCGAGGTCGACTCGTTCCTGCAGTTCATTCTTCCGGCATCGATCCTTCAGGGCGTGTCGTTCAACGCTGGTGATGCGGGTACCGGCATGGCGACCGACATTCAGAACGGCTTTTTCGACCGCTTGATGAGCTCGCCGACAAGTCGCCTCGCCGTCTTCATCGGCCGTCTCGCCGGGGCGATCGTGTTCTCTGCAATTCTTGCCACCGTCCTGGTACTGATCTTCACGGTTTTCGGAGCGCCGGTGCAGGGCGGTGTGGTCGCCGCCCTTGCGTTGGTCGTCATCGCAGCCTTTCTGGCGGTGGCGATCGGTGGGTTCAGTCTCGCTGTCGCGATCCGAACGGGTTCGAGTGAGGCGACCCAGGCGATGTTCCCCCTGACCTTCGTGATCATCTTCGTGTCGTCGGCGTTCTTCCCGACCGGACTCATGACCGGTTGGTATCAGGAGGTCGCCGAGGTTAACCCGTTCACCCTGATCGTGAATCCGGCCCGCCGGATCGCGCTCAGCGGATTCGACTGGGGAGACTTTGGCCAGGCGATGTTCTGGATCGCCGCTGTCTCCTTCGTGTCGCTTGGCCTGTCGTATCGGGCCTACCTGACCAGGCTGCGACGCTCGTGACGGTTACCGACCTTCACCCCGAGCACGGTCGGGCGGGTGGCTGCGTGCCGTCGGCGCCGCTACTCATTGCGCTGATCCAACGCGCGGTGACCAGGATGGTTCGCCTCCCGGCGGTGCTTGCGCCGACGGTGATCATGCCGGCCTTCTTCATCACCGCCTTCACCGGCAGCTTCGACGGCATCTCGCGCGTCGAGGGCTACCCGACCGACAACATCGTCAACTGGGTCGCAGCGTTCGCCATCCTCCAGTCGTGTGCCTTCGCCGGTATTGGCGCTGCTGCGGCGATGGCCACCGACCTCGACACCCGCTTCATCGATCGACTCCTGGTGTCGCCGATGCGACGCGGGCTCGTGCTTCTGGCACCGCTGGGTCAGGCCGCTGTCCGAGCCCTGATCCCGACGACCATCATCTTGCTCATCTGCGCGCTCAAGGACGCGTCGATGCCGGCCGGCATTCTCGGGGTGGCGATGGTCTACCTCGGCGGCATGTTGGTGGCGGTCGTCTTGGGCCTGTTGGGTCTGGGGGTCGTGTTGCTTATCGGAAACATCCGAGCGATGGCTTTGGTGCAGGTGATCTCGTTCCTGGTGCTCTTTCCGTCGACCGGACAGGTCCCGATCGAGTTGATGGATGGTTGGCTGGCAACGATGGCGCGCTGGAACCCGGCGACACCGGTGCTTGCGATGACCCGCCAGGGTTTCCTCGGCGAGATCTCCTGGTCCGAGACGTGGCCGGGCCTGCTCGTGGTCGGTGGCGGCCTTGCGCTGTTCGGCGCCTTCGCCCGTTCTCAATTGCGCCGCCTCGACGGCTGACCCGACTCGGCGAGGACGGGTCGTCGCTCGCCACAGCGCCAGGGTCGCACTGCCTCGTTCGAACCGCTGCACTCGTTCCGTTGCTGTCGGCGCCGACCGCCCGCTCTAGATTGTGTGGTGGTGAGGGATCTCTTCAACGCTCTTGATACATGGCACAGCTCCGGGCGCGACGCGGCCATCGCCCGGGTGGTCGATCTCGACGGCTCGGGCCCCCGACTGCCCGGCGCGGCCATGGCCGTCAACCTCGATCAGGACGTCCGCGGTTCGGTCAGCGGCGGTTGCGTCGAAGGCGCCGTTGTAATTGAGGCGCTCGATGTGATGGAGGCTGACGCCCATCGGGTCGTGACGTTCGGGTACAGCGATGATGAGGCGTTCGCCGTTGGACTCACGTGTGGCGGCACGATCCATCTGTTCCTCGAGCGCTTTGAGCCAGGTGACTGGTACGCCCTGCTGAAGGCCGATGTTGCGGCGGGCCGAGCCGTTGCCCTCGCCACCGTTATCGACGGCCCCGGGGTCGGTAACAAGTTGCTCGTACGGGCCGGCGATTCCGTGATCGGCACGCTCGGTCATGAGGGCCTTGACCGGGTCGCCGAGCGCGACGCGCGAGGTGAGCTCGCCGCTGGTCGCTCCGGCCTGCGGCACTACGGGGAACACGGCGAGGCGCGAGAGGATGTCGTTGCCGTCTTCATCGAGTCATTCGCCCCGCCACCGCAGATGTTGATCTTTGGTGCGGTCGATTTCACCGCTGCGCTCGCCAAGGTCGCCAAGGTGCTCGGCTACCGGGTGACGGTGTGCGATGCCCGTGAAGTGTTCGCTACCAACCAGCGCTTCCCGATGGCTGACGATCTCGTTGTCGATTGGCCCCATCGGCTGCTTGCCGACGTCGGCGGTGATCTCGGCCAGCGCGACGCCGTCTGCGTCCTCACCCATGACGCCAAGTTCGACGTCCCCGCCGTCACCGCATCGCTTGCGACGCAGGTCGGCTACATCGGCGTGATGGGAAGCCGTCGAACCCACGACGACCGCACTAAACGCCTCGTCGACGCCGGTGTCGATCAAGCCGGCCTCGATCGCCTCCGATCACCGATCGGTCTCGATCTGGGGGCCCGCACGCCCGAGGAGACAGCGATCTCCATCGTGGCGGAGATCATCGCGGAGCGCACCGGTCGCTTTGTCGCCTCCCTCTCCAGCACCGAGGGCCCGATCCACGATTGAGTCAGCTCGGCGAGGGTGGTGGCCCCATCGGTCGCTGTGGTGTCTCGCGAACGTGAAAGCGTTGACGCCAGTCGAGGTGGGTGCTGTCGTCGATCGACAACTGCCATGCGTAGGAGCGCCCGGGGGTGACCGGGAGCGACGGGAACGTGATCGCCAACGGGACCGACAAGGGCGTACCCGCCTGAAGGCCCGCTGGTCGGCCGGCCTCGAATCGGCCGTGCACGACCAGCGGCTGCTCGTTGATCATCACGGGGTGTCCGTCCTCGTCGAGAAGGTCGAGACGCCACTGGTGTGGCGTGTTGGCGCGGTCCCAGGGGACCTCGATGCGGATCGCAACCCCCATCGGCTGGGGCCGAGGTCCGATGGCGGAGAGACCGCCGCCGAGGACATACAGCTTGCGGTCGGCGACCTGGGCCGAATCGGCCAACAACATGGTGACTCGGAGGGTCGGGGGCGAGGCCGGCGCGGGAACAGTCGGGTCCATGCCGGTGACCCTAGGCTGTGTCGGTGACCGACATCGACCGCATCCGCCAGCGTTCCGTTGCCGCAGTGATCCTCGCCGCCGGCGCCGGATCCCGCTACGCCGGCGACACCCACAAACTCTTCGCCGAGGTCGACGGACGTCCGGTCATCTCTCACGTCGTCGATGCCGCTCGAGCCTCTGAGGTCGACGAAGTGATCGTGGTCAGCGGCGCAGTCGACCTCGATCCGTTCGTGCCCGACGATGTCACGCTGATTCACAACGAGCAGTGGGCCGATGGCCAGGCGACCTCACTGCGTGCGGCAGTCGGATATGCGGAGTCACGACGTCACGACGCGCTCGTGGTCGGACTCGGCGACAGCCCTGGTGTCACCACCGAAATCTGGAACAAGGTCGCCGAGGTCGATGCCGATCTTGCGTCCGCCCGTTATGACGGCGAACTTCGGCCACCGGTCCGGCTCAGCGCCTCGATGTGGGCGTCGCTCCCGGTAAGCGGCGACGACGGGGCTCGTGCCCTCATGCGGCAGCGTCCTGACCTTGTCCGTCCGGTCCCGGTCGACGGTGACCCGCACGATATCGACACGCTCGAGGACCTCCGCCGGTGGAGTTGAGCGACTCGTTCACCGTCGCGTGTCCGATTGACGAGGCGTGGGCTCTGTTGTGCGAGCCCGAGCGGGTCGCCAGGTGTGCCCCTGGAGCCCATCTCACCAAGATCGTCGGCGACGACCACCACGGTGTCGTCAACGTGCGCCTCGGTGTGCTCGCCGCCCGCTTCATCGGTCATGCCACGTTCGAGCACGATCTCGACCGGCACCGGGTCATCGTGAAGGCTCAGGGTGGCGGCAACCAGGGGCGAGCAGAGGCGCACATCACCGCCCGGCTTGAAGCGCTCTCCGCCGATCAGACGCAGGTGAACGTCGACGCCGACCTACAGCTCGAGGGCCGTTTGGCGCAGCTCGGTCGGGGCATCATCACCGAGGTGAGTTTGGCGCTTACCGCGCAGTTCGGCGACAACCTGACGGCATCGGCCACCGCTGATCGGGTTCTCGGACCCGACGCGTTCGCAAATCCACGAAGCGTCGCCATGCCGGCGCCCGATGCGCTCGACCTGCTCGATACCGCTCGTCGTCCCATCATGAAGCGACTTGTCCCGCTTGCCGGGCTTATCACGCTGGTCGTCTGGCTCATTCGTGGTCATCGGAGTGGTCGATGAGTGAGATCACCGATGCCGACCGTCGTCGGGTTGCGGAACTGTTGGGCCGCGAACCCGGCGGTGCCTATGAGATCGTCGTGCGCAACGAGCACGGTGACCCGGTTGTGCTTTGCAACGCGCCGTTGCTGGAATCGGGTCGACCGATGCCCACCCGTTACTGGCTCGTCGGTGATCATGAGCGTCGAATCGTGGGCCGTATCGAGAGCGACGGGGGCGTGCGTCGTTCCGAGGCCGAGATTCCTGCTGCGGAGATCGAAGCTGCTCACAAGCGCTACCGGCTCGAACGCGACGCCGCGATGCCGCCGGATCACGATGGTCCGCGGCCGTCCGCTGGCGTTGGCGGTACCCGCCGCGGCGTCAAGTGCTTGCACGCGCATTACGCCTGGTATCTCGCAGGTGGCGACGATCCAGTAGGCCGGTGGGTCGCTGAACGGTTCGCCGCCTACGAGGACCGTGACGATCTCCCCGAGGACCATCACCATGACTGACGCTCCCGTCGCCGCCATCGACATGGGCACGAACTCGACTCGCTTGCTCGTCCACGACGGCGAAAACACGATCGAGCGCCTCATGACCATCACCCGGCTCGGTCAAGACGTCGATCGCACCGGCCGTCTCGCCGACGAAGCGATCGAACGGGTGCTCTCGTGCCTGCAGACCTACAAGGCGGTCATGGACCAGCTCGGCGTCACCCGCGTGCGAGCGGTGGCCACCTCGGCCGCTCGTGATGCGGCCAACCGCGACGAGTTCTTCACCGCAGTGCACGACGTCGTCGGCGTCGAACCAGAACTGTTGTCGGGTTTCGACGAGGGGAAGCTCTCGTTCCGAGGCGCCACCGCCGACCTCGACCCCGCCGACGGTCCCTTTCTCGTGTTCGATATCGGTGGTGGCTCCACGGAGTTCGCGTTCGGCACCGACGAAGCCGAGGCGGCGATATCGCTCGACATCGGTTGTGTGCGACTCACCGAAAAGTACGTCGAGCACGACCCGCCACGGCCCGAGGAACTCGTTGCGTGTTTGTCGATCACCGAGGCCCACCTCGACGACGTCGCTCGCCAGATGCCTCAGATCGCTCACGCGACGACCTTCGTCGGGCTTGCAGGCACCGTGTCGACCGCAGCGGCAGTCGAACTTGGTCTGGCCGAGTACGACCGCGACCAGATCCATCACTTCGTGCTCACGAAGGAAGCAGCGGAAGACGTCTACCGCACGCTCGTTACCGAATCCCGCGTCGACCGCATCCACAACCCCGGTCTCGAAGAAGCCCGAGCCGATGTGATCGTCGGTGGCATGTGCATCCTCGTGCGGATCATGCGCCACTTCGACATCGAGGAACTCGTCGTTTCCGAGGCCGACATCCTCGACGGGCTCGTCTTTTCGCTGCTGTCACCACCCTCGAGCTGAACTCGCCCGACGAGTGAGTGGGTGCTTCACTGACGGCCATGACCGTCCGTGACCTGCCCGAGTACGCCACCCTCCTGATCGAAGAGCCCGACGACGACATCGTGCTCGTCACCATGAACCGGCCCGAGCGCCTCAACGCGATCTCGGCTCAGCTCATGACCGATCTTCAGGACCTGACTCGACGGGTCGACCTTGACCGAACGCTGCGGGCCGTCGTGCTGACCGGCGCCGGTCGCGGGTTCTGTGCCGGCGCCGACCTTCTCGGCGACCCGAGCATCCCGCCCGGTGCAGAGGGCGTGGGTCCGATCGTCGGCCGGTTCATGGCACAGGATCAGATCGCCACGGTCAACGAATCGATCCACCGCTCGCGCAAGCCATGGATCGCAGCGGTCAACGGCGCAGCGGTCGGCGGCGGCTTCGCCATTGCGTTGGCCTGCGACGTGCGGATCGCCGCTCGGGGTGCTCGCTTCGGTGCGGTCTTCATCAAGGTCGGCGTCAGCAACTGCGATATGGGAACCAGCTACTTCCTGCCCCGACTGGTCGGCGCCGGCCGATCGGCCGAGCTCCTGCTCACCGGCCGGATCTTCGATGCCGACGAAGCCGACCGGATCGGGCTAGTCGCTGACGTGGTGGACGACGGCACCGAAGTCGAGCGGGCGATAGTAACCGCTCGGGCGATTCGCGAAAACGGACCGTTCAGCGTCTGGATGACCAAAGAGACGATGTGGCAGACGGTCGGCTCGCCGTCGCTTCGTCACGCCATCGACATCGAGAACCGCACCCAGATCATGACCACCACGACGGGCGACTTCAGCGAATCGATGGCGGCGTTCGCCGAGAAACGGCCACCGGAATTCGGCGGACTCTAGCCCTCAGTCCTGCGGGGCGGGAGGGTCGCTCGGAGGGCCGGCGAACAGCTGGGCCATCGCCAGCCAGCCGACCGCGATCTCGCCCTCCACCGCAAGGTCCGTGTGGGTGACGTTGCGTCGTTGAGCGGTGACGAGGCAGAAGTCGAGAGCCGAGCCGGTCACGGTGGCGTCGGCCTGATCGGGGCCCCACTCCCAAGTCTCGCCGGAGGGCGACGTCAAGGTGACCTGCACGTCACCTGCGGGCACGTTGAGTCCCCGGTTGATGTACGTCCAGCCTCGAGTGATGTAGCCGAGCTGCGCGATGTGTCGGAGCCGGCCGGTCGGTTCGCGCTCGACACCGACGGTGTCGCAGATGTCTTGCCCGTGCGCCCAGGCTTCCATCAAACGGGCGGTGAGGAACGACTTCGCACCCATCGACGGCCCGTACCACTCGATACGGGCGTCGTCGACGCAGGTTGCGGCTGCGGCGGCGAGGTCGGTCCGCTGCCGACGCCAGTGGTCGAGCAGCTCAGGAGCCGACATCGCCCGAGTTTCGCCCAGCGTGGCGTCGTCGGCCGATGTCGCCGACGCGAAGGCGGCAGCGACGAAGGACTCGCGGTGGGTGACGAAGCCCTCCGGATCGTCGATCGCCAGCGCTGCCGTCATGTCGAAGAATGCAAGGTGGCCGATCTGGTCGCGGACCGCCCAGCGGGGCGATGGGGTGGCCCGCTCCCAGTCCTCGGCCGCCAGCGATTCGACAACAGCATCGAGGCTGTTCTGTTCGGCGATGAGGTCGGCGGTGACGGAAGCAACGGTCGGCTTGTCCATGTCGGCAGCATGGCATGCCCGTGCTGTGGTGGCCGAAGGGAGGTCTCGCCCCCGTGCCGTGGTCGGGTCGACGCTCAGGCGATCGATGCCCGAGCAGCGGCGATGTGGGTGTCCATCTCGTCGAGCGTTTTCTGGCGAAAGGCCCTGATCGTTCCGGCGTAGGCCCTCGGATCAAGGGTCGCGGCGAGCTCTGCGGCGGTAGCAATCGTTCGGTCGAGCAACTCGTCGGCCGGGACGACCTCGTCGAGAAACCCGACATCGATCGCGTCGGCGGGGGTGGTGATGCGGGCGTTGACGATCGAGCGTTGCATGTGACGTTTGCTGAGCCGGGCACCGGCGATCGTGAGCGCCCAGTCGGGCAGCACCATCTTGATCACCACCTCGTTGAGTCCGACCTTTGCGGGAATGTCGGCGCCGATGCGCACATCGCAACCGAGGAGCATCAAGGCCCCGGCGGCGAGCGCATGGCCGGTGCTGGCGGCCACGACCGGTACCGAGCAGCCGTACAGGGTGCGTACCAACTCGCCGCCGTTGGCGACGAGGTTCGCGATCGCTGACTGGTCGTCGGTTATCATCACGCCGAGGTCGAAACCGGCAGAGAACTTGCCCTCTCGGCCGTGCACGACGACCGCTCCGATCGAGTCGTCGTTCTCCGCCTCGCGGATCGCGGTGAGGATGCCATCGATCATGTCGAAGGACAAGGCGTTTGCCTTTCCGTCGTCGAGGTGGATGACCAGGACCTGGTCGCGGCGTTCGGTCGTGATGGTGCTCATCACGCGCAGCGTAGGTCAGACGGGGCGGTCGGCGATGGTCGATGCGCTCGTCGGGGCCTCGCCGGTCTTCGGGGCGCCGAGCTTGCCTCGGACGTGGTCGTCGACGCGCGCAGCGCCATAGCGAGATTCGCCATCGTCGACGAAGGCGGGGAGTGGGGCCACGACGACGTCAGGGTCGGGGTAGTGGAACCAGGCGACCGAGCGTCGCCGTTCGGCGGCGCCGAGGGCCATCGGAACGACCCGATGGAGCGTCGAGGGCCAGGCGTCGTTGGTCCAGATGGCGAGGAGATCCCCCACGTTCATCAGCAGGTTGCCGGCGGCCGGTATCACATCGATCCACGAGCCGTCGGAGCCGACGATTTGCAGCCCGGGCACCGGGTCAGCGAGGAGCAGGGTGTAGGTCGTGTAGTCGGAGTGGGCGCCCATGCGGAGTTGTCCGTCGACGACGGCTTCGGTGCCGTCGGGGCTCGGGCGGTAGTCGATGCAGGCGAGCATGTCGGGGCCTTTTACGGAACGGGCTGCGAGTTCGGGCAGGCCGAGTACCTCGCCGAGCATCGTGTCGAGTCGTCGGCCGAGACGGCGGAATTCGGCGAGGGCTGCCTGGGCGGTGGGCCGGTAGGTGGGCACCGCGTCGGGCCACGGGGTCGGCTGCACGAGATCGGTCCAGCCGCCGGCGGGGGTGTCGGTTCCGGCGTTGAAGCTTTCGAAGAGGTCGGGAGGCGTTTCCTCGCCGAGGGAATAGGCGAGTGCCTCGCTTCCCCTCGCCCGGAAGCCGCGGTTGGCGAGCGGTTCGGGATGGACCGACCGGTGTTTTTCGGCGGCTGGCAGCGCAAAGAAGTCGTCGGCTGCAGTTCGGAGCTTGGCCATCGTGTTGGCTTCCAGGCCGTGGTTCTCGAGTTCGACGAAACCGAGCGTGGCGAGCCCCGAAGCGAGGTCCGCGGCGGCGATGGGGGAGGCGAGATCGACATGCGGGATCACGCTGTGATCGTAGGGTCTGGTGGGTCCTCGGCGGCGGTGGGCACGCACCTGCCGCCGTAGCGGTCGGCGTCCGATTCGAGGGATAATTCGCACGCTTGTGAATTACCTACTACGTTCTCCTCATGAATCGAACGTTGCTGGCGCCCGCCATGCGGTCGACGCTCGACACGGGAAGCGATCTCTACCTCCAGAACCGGGAGGACATGAGCGAGCTGCTTCAGGTCCACGACGAACTGCTCAAGATGGCGGCCACCGCCGGCGGTGAGAAGGCGATCGACCGTCATCGCAGCCGTGGCAAGCTCCAGATCCGCGAACGCATCGCCGCCGCTCTCGATCCCGACACTCCGTTCCTCGAGATCACCCCGTTGGCCGGCTACGGCAGTGCGTACCACCTCGGCGGCGGCATGGTCGCCGGCATCGGCATCATCGCCGGTGTCGAATGCGTGATCATGGGCAACGACCCGACGGTCGCCGCCGGTGCGCTCACGCCCTATGCCTCCAAGAAGTGGATGCGGGCGCTCGAGATCGCCCGCGACAACCGCATTCCGTACATCAGTTTTGTCGAGTCCGCCGGTGGCGATCTCCGTCCGGGCGGCGAAGGAAACAAGCCGAAGGACGACGACAACCCGCACGGGGCGGTCGGTTCCGCCGTTGTGCCGGCCCATTTCGCGGAGACCGGTCGGTTCTTTTACGAGATGATCGAACTCTCCAAGATGAAGATCCCGACGGTGTGTGTCACCTTCGGCTCTTCGACCGCTGGCGGGGCGTACCAGCCGGGCCTGAGCGATTACAACATCTTCATCAAGGAGCAGACCTATGCCTTCCTCGCCGGCCCGCCGCTGGTGAAAATGGCCACCGGTGAAATCGCCGACTCCGAGACAATCGGTGGCGCGCAAAAACACGCCGAGGTGTCCGGCCTGGCCGAGTACCTCGCCGACGACGAGATGGACGCCATTCGTCTGTGTCGCGAAGTCGTGTCGCACCTCAACTGGCGCAAGCCCGACGCAGCGCCGACGCTGCAGTCCAATCCGCCATCGCTCGATCCCGAGGAACTCCTCGGACTCGTCGGTAAAGATCTCGGCAAACCGCTCGAGATCCGCGAGGTCATCGGTCGCGTCGTCGACGGCTCCCGGTTCGAAGAGTTCAAGCCCCGTTATGGCACCTCAATGGTCTGTGGCTGGTCATCGATCCACGGCTATCCGGTGGGTGTGTTGGGCAACAACGGTGTGATCTACCCCGATTCGGCCCAGAAGGCCGCCCATTTCATCCAGCTCTGCAACCACATCGACGTCCCGCTCGTGTTCTTCCAGAACATCACCGGCTTCATGGTCGGGAAGGACTTCGAGGCCGACGGGATCATCAAGAAGGGGTCGCAGATGATCAATGCGGTCTCGAACTCGACCGTTCCGCACCTCACTGTCATCGTCGGTTCCTCATACGGGGCCGGCACCTACGGCATGTCGGGTCGGGCCTTCGGCAATCGGTTC
>PBTQ01000107.1 GCA_002729125.1 Acidimicrobiaceae bacterium
AAGGACACGGCCGAAAAGGACACGGCCGAAAAGGACACGGCCGAAAAGGACACGGCCGAAAAGGACTATGAGGCTGCCAGTCAGCCGGAGGTGGCGGGCGAAGACTGCGATGAGGTCAAGGACCGCAACGAGTTGCGTCTCGACATCGAGGGCCCAGCAGCCGTGATCGTCAACGATGTCGCCCGGCCCGGCGACGAGTGCGACTTCCACATGCTCTACATCGACGGTATGTCGAGGAGCGTCAACTCGAACGGGATCGTGCAGCTCTCGATCACCTGCGACAACCCCAACGACGTTGAGGTCGCACTGTCCGGTCCCGGCGGTTTCGACTACCGGCACGGAGCAAACAACGGCAAGCGCTATGAGTGTGGTGACACTTGGACCGAAAGCGTCAATTACCAGAGCGACAAGGTCTTCTTCACGGTGTACATCCGCCCCCTCCGAGAGACCGGCGCTTCGTCCTACCAGGTCGTCGCACTGCCCGCTCCGACCTGATCCTTCGGGATCTGCACCGCCCAACAACGGCGGTTCACCATCTCCCTGCTGAGGGTCGAGGAGGATCACTGCAGACACGCAGCATCCTTCTCGACCCTTGTCGTTTTCGATCGACTCGTTTGCTCGGCGAGGCCGAGAACCGAGCCGATCGCGTGTCGCTACACCGGCTCGAGCGCAGCCCGGAGAAAGCGGATGAGCTCTTGGCGGCGGGCAACCGCGCCACGGAGCGAGTCGGAGATCCCCATCGCCCGCTGAACTTCCAGCTCAGTCGCTACCCCGACCACGGTCGAGTAGAGCGACAGCAGGAGCATCTCGGAGTCGCTGACCCGCATCCTTCCGGCGTTCATCTCACGCTGGAGAAAGTCACGGGCCCGGTCGAAGATCGGGGCGGTGTGGGCACTGAGCCGATCGATCGACAACGATCCCGGCCGGGTGACTTCCCGAATGAGACCCAGCAGTTGAGGTCGACGAACGGCGAGGCGGAAGACCCGCTTGACGATCGCCTCGACCTGATCGAGGCCACCGATGCCCCGGACGGCTTGCTCTTCGAAGACCTTCACGAGGTCCGAGGCAGCGCGATCGACGACCGCTTCAAAAACCGCCTGCTTCGACGGGAAGTAATACAGAATTGTCTGTTTCCGGATGCCGAGCTCGGTGGCCAGAGTGTCGAGCGAGGTGGCGGCAAAGCCCTCGGTGCCGAACGCGCGCAGCGCAGCGTCAAGGATGCGCTCTCGGGTCGACTCAGCCATAGCCTTACTCTGACACGATCCTCTACCAATTGGTAGAGAGAAGTGGTAGAACGGGGATCATGAGGTACGTCGCGTGATCAGGGAGAACCTGTCCGGCAAGCGGATCGCCATCACCGGCTCGACCGGCTTTCTCGGCACTGCGCTGGTCGAACGCTTCCTGCGCTCGGTTCCCGATTGCGAACTTGTGCTGCTGGTGCGGCCGGGACGCCGCGGCGCCGAGCACCGGGTGCAGCGCGACATTCTCAAGAACGACGCCTTCGACCGACTCCGTGATGCGTTCAAGGAGGATCCCGTCGCAGCCGGCGGTCTCGACGGCGAGACCTTCGACGAGATGTGCGCCCGTCGAGTGTTCGCAGTGAACGGCGACGTCGGCCAAGACGGCCTCGGCCTCGACGATGCCGGACTCGCCCTCTTCAGCACCGTCGACATCGCCGTGCACTCCGCCGCCACGGTGAGCTTCGACTCCGCGCTCGACGATGCCGTGCAGGTCAACCTCCTCGGCCCCGGCCGGGTGGCCGCCGCACTCCGCGTCGCCGCCGAAGCCCGCACCGAACCAACCCCAGGGGGCCTTGCACCGGGCGAGAAGGCCTACCTTGTCGCCGTGTCCACCTGCTATGTCGCCGGATCTCGCCGCAGCAACGCCCCAGAGCAGATGGTGCAGGACTCCCCGTTCTTCGTTAACGTCGAGTGGCGAGCCGAAGCCCACAACGCCTTCCAGGCGCGCAAGGACTCCGAGCAGGCCAGCCGAGCCCCGCAGCGCCTGAAGGCACTTGAGGCCGATGCCGTCAAGACCCTCGGCGCAGCTGGAACCCCCGCCATCGCCGAGCGGGTCGAGGGCCTCCGGCAGAAATGGGTCAGTGAACAGATGACCCAGACGGGTCGGGCTCGTGCGGCAAGCCTCGGCTTCCCTGATGCCTACGCCTTCACCAAGGCACTCGGAGAACGCAGCCTCGTCGAGACCCGGGACGGGGTGCCGATCGCCATTGTGCGGCCCTCCATCATCGAATCGGCGCTCGCCGAACCGGTACCGGGCTGGATCCGCGGCTTCCGTATGGCCGAGCCAGTCATCGCCGCCTACGCCCGGGGGCTTCTCAAAGAGTTCCCAGGGGTACCTGAGGGTGTCATCGACGTCATCCCCGTCGACCTCGTGGTGGCGTCGATCCTCGCCACGGCTGCCCGCGGTCCGCACATCAACGAGGAATCCGGCGAGCACGAGCCCGACATCATCCAGATCGCGTCAGGGTCGGCGAACCCCTTCAAGTACGGCCAGATGGTCGACCTCGTTCAGGCGTACTTCACCAATAACCCGGTCTACGACGAAAAGAACCAGCCCATCTCGGTGCCTGACTGGACCTTCCCCGGCCGTGGCCGGGTGACTCGACAACTCAACCGGGCCAAGTTCGCACTCAACACCGGCGAGCGCCTCCTCGACGCACTGCCATTGCGAGGCAAACAGGCCGAGATCGGCGCCGACCTCGAACAGCAAAAAGAGCAGCTCGATCGGGCCGGCGGCTATGTCGAGCTCTACGGCGCCTACACCGAGTGCGAGGCGACCTACCGGCTCGACCGCATGTACGCCTTGTGGAACAGCCTCGACGAGGCAGACCAGCGCGCCTTCAACATGGATCCCATGTCGATCGACTGGCCTCACTACGCCCACGACATCCAGTTGCCTTCGACGGTCAAGATGGCCCGCCTCAAGATGCAGCCGAGCAAGGGCCCGTCCGTCGACCGCAACAAGCGGGTCCGCAAAAACGTTCTGTCCGAAGATCGTCACCTCGCCGTGTTCGACCTCGAGAACACCCTGATCGCCAGCAATGTCGTCGCCAGTTACTCGTGGCTTGCGACGCGGCATCTCGACACCCCCGATCGCGTGCGCTTCGTCGCCAAGACGCTGCGTGAGGTGCCCACCCTCTGGAATCTCGATCGCGCCGACCGCAGTGACTTCCTGCGCTACTTCTATCGCCGCTTTGAAGACGCCCCGATCGAACGCCTCGAACGCGACTCGTTGGAGATGATGAGCGACCTGCTCATGACCAAGTCGTTCCCCGCCGGCATCCGTCGGGTTCGCGCCCATCGTGCACTCGGGCACAGGACACTGCTGATCACCGGTGCACTTGATGTCGTCGTCGAACCGTTGCGGCCACTGTTCGATCACATCGTCTCGGCCAAACTCGGTGAACACGACGGCGCCTACGACGGCAAGCTCACCAACGTCCCGCCCACCGGTGAAGCCCGCTACCAGGCGCTCGCCGATTACGCCAAGGAACACGACCTCGATCTGAAGGAGTCGGTTGCCTACGCCGACTCGACATCTGATCTGCCGATGCTCGAAGCCGTCGGGTTCCCCGTCGCCGTCAACGCGGAGACCAAACTCGCCGCCATCGCCCGTCGTCGTGGCTGGCTCATCGAGCACTGGACCAAGTCCGATGGCGCCCCCAACCGCACCATTCCGATCGGGCCGCGCACCCTGCGCGGCCCCCTGCGCAAGCAACGAGTTGCCGCGATGCAGCGGCGCGCTGGCTGAGCCTCTGGAGTTTCCATGGTATCTGACCCCCGAAACCGTTCACCTCGGCCTGGCTTCGTCCTCAACGTCGACAAACAGACGCCGCCGCTGCTGTTCCACCATGGCGACAACTTCCGACTCGAAAAGCTCCCGGCCGATCGCACCCGGGTGATCTACCCGGCCGAGCCGCTTCCGGGTCTGCCCGACCCCGAAGCGTCGATTCGTCAAGCGCTGCTCGAACCGATCGACGACGATCCCTTGCCCGAGTTGCTCAAGCCCGGCATGAAGCTGACGATCGCCTTCGACGACATCTCCTTGCCGCTGCCATCCATGCGGAAGCCCGACATTCGGCAACGTATTATCGAGCAGGTCCTCGATATGGCCGCAGCAGCCGGTGTCGATGACGTTCACCTCATCGCTGCGTTGGCACTGCATCGCCGCATGACCGAGGACGAGTTGCGTCACGCCCTCGGCGATCGCGTTTATGACGCCTTCGCTCCGCAGGGCGCGCTCTACAACCACGATGCCGAGGATCCCGACGGGATGGTCGAGCTCGGCCGCACCCGTCACGATGAGGCCGTCACGATGAACCAGCGGGCCGCCGAGTCCGACCTGTTGATCTACGTCAACCTCAACATTGTGTCGATGGACGGCGGCTGGAAGTCGACCGCCACCGGCCTGTCGGGCTACTCGGGCATCAAGCACCACCACAACGTGAAGACGATGCGCGAGTCGAAGTCGTTCATGGATCGCCACAGCTCCGAACTGCATCACAGCAACTGGCGCCAGGGTGAGGTCATCAAGAACCACGGCCCGCGCATCTTCCAAATCGAGACGACGATCAACAACAACACCTTCGGCTACGACGGTGCGCTCTCGCTGCTCCAGAAGCGCGAGTGGGAATGGACCGCCAAGGACCGCATCACCTTCATGGGCATGAAGAAGGGCCTCGATCTGATGCCGGCGTCCCAGCGCCGCCAGATCTTCAACGGCTGGAAGGCGCCCTACGAACTCACATCGGTGCAGGCCGGCAACGTCGAATCGGTGCACGAAGTCACCCTGGAGCACTGCTTCAAACAGCACCTCGTGCCTGTCGAAGGACAGACCGACGTTCTGGCGTTCGGCTTGCCCTACATCTGCCCCTACAACGTCAATTCGGTGATGAACCCGATCCTGGTGATGTGCCTGGGCCTCGGCTACTTCTTCAACATGTACCGCGGCAAACCGCTGGTGCGTGAGGGTGGTGTCCTCATCATGAGCCACCCCACGCCGTGGGAGTTCCATCCCGTGCACCACCCGAGCTACATCGACTTCTTCGAGCAGCTCCTTGCCGAGACGACCGATCCGATCGAACTCGAGCAGAAGTACGAGAAGCAATTCGCCGAGGACGAGTGGTACATCCACCTCTACCGCAACAGCTACGCCTACCACGGCGTGCATCCGTTCTACATGTGGTACTGGGGCAGCCACGCCCTCGATTGGCTGGGCAAGGTCATCGTCGTCGGCGGCGATCCCCGTGCGGTTCGTCGCCTCGGCTTCCAGCCCGCATCGACCATGCAGGATGCGCTCGAGATGGCATCCGACACCGTCGGGTCCTCACCCTCGATCACCTATATGCACAACCCGCCGATTCTGATGGCGGATGTGACCTGACATGAGCAAGCTCGCTCGCCAGCTCGGACTTCCGTCAATCCCACCGGCGCTGCGGCCCTCGCGCGTCATGCGAGCCATGGAATTCCCGATGCGGGCTCCGTCGACCCCGAAAGGTGTCGCTCCCCTCCCCCGCGAGCGCACGAGGGGCGCCGACTACGACACCACGTGGGCTCGATCGAAGCCGGCACGGATGGCGCGCGCTGCGATTGTCGACGGCCCGATGCGCCTCGCGGTCGCCGGCCTCGCATCGCCGGATCGTCAAGGAGCCGACCGCCTGCTTGAGCTCGAGGGGCCGGTGATCTTCGCTGCCAACCATCACAGCCACCTCGACACCCCTCTACTGCTCACCTCGATCCCTGAGCCGTGGCGGCACAAGATCGTGGTCGGTGCAGCTGCCGACTACTTCTTCGGCACCCGCATCACCGGCGCCATGTCGGCACTCGGCATCGGGGCAATCCCGATCGAACGGGCGAAGACCGGCCGCAAGAGCGCCAACCTCGCCGCCGAACTCATCGACGACGGCTGGAGCCTCCTGATCTACCCGGAGGGTGGCCGCAGCCCCGACGGCTGGGGCCAGCCGTTCCGCGGTGGTGCCGCCTATCTGGCCGCCCGAGCAGGCGTACCGGTCGTGCCGGTGCACGTCGCCGGTACGGGCCGGATCCTGCGCAAGGGGCGCTCGCTCCCCCGCCCGAGCAACACCTCGGTGACCTTCGGTTGGGCGATCTCCCCTGCGGACGACGAGAACACGACCCGCTTCGCCGCCCGAATCGAGCGCGAGGTCGCATCCCTCGCCGACGAGGCAACCACCGACTGGTACTCCGCTCGCCAGCGAGCCCACCGGACCGACAGCCCATCGCTCACCGGCCCCGAGGCCGGGCAGTGGCGTCGTGGCTGGGCGCTGGGCGACCGCAGCCGTCAAGCCCGCAGCCGCCAGAAGCGCTGGCCAGAAATCTAGACCAGGGCCGGGTGGTGTCGCCGTGATCAGGCCGTTTGGTCGATCCGGCGAGCTGTGCCGATCCGGCATCGGGGCGCTAGAACCTCACCATGCGTTTTTCGTACGCCGAGCCGATGATCGACCCCACCTTCTACGCACCGCTGGCAACGGAGGCTGAGAAGGCCGGCTATGACTCAATGGTCGTTCCCGACTCGGTCATGTATCCGGCTGAGAGCGATTCGACGTATCCCTACACCGATGATGGCAACCGCGAGTTCCTTGAGGGCAAGCCGTTCATCGAGCCATTCACCCTGATCCCCTACCTCGCCGCCGTCACCGAGAAACTCCGCTTCACTACGTTCGTGGTGAAGCTTCCGATCCGGAACCCCGTCATCGTCGCCAAGCAGGTCACCTCCCTCGGCGTCATCACCGGCGACCGCTTCGGCTTCGGCGTCGGCACCAGCCCCTGGCCCGAGGACTACACCGCCACCGACAGCCCTTGGAAACGACGGGGTGCCCGGATGAACGAGATGATCGAGATCATCAACGGCTTCGCGAGCGGCGAGTACTTTGAGTACCACGGAGAGTTCTACGACCTCGATGCCATGAAGATGTGCCCGGTGCCGGAGCAGCGGGTGCCGATCCTCATCGGTGGCCACTCCGACATGGCATTGACTCGCGCTGCGCGGCTTGGCGACGGCTGGATGCATGCCGGAGGCGATGCTGAGGACCTCGCCCGCATGATGGCGGTGATCAATGAGCGTCGTGTCGAACACGGACGAGCCGACGACCCGTTCGAGGTCCATGCGATCAGCCTCGACGCCTATTCGCCCGAGGGGCTCGAGAAGCTGGAGGCGGCCGGGGTTACCGATGTCATCGTCGGCTTCCGAGACGCCTACCAGCCAGGTGCCGACGCCCAGACCCTCGACGAGAAGCTGACCATGATGCACTGGTACGCCGACGAGATCATCGCCACGTACCGGGGCTGACACTCAGCGATAACCGCCGATGCCCGTTCCAGCGGCTGAGGTGGGGATCACTCCACCAAACGGAGCCCTGCAGGCGCATCAGAGTTGGCGCCGGGAGCCAGATCGACGGTAAACGCCATGCGGTGACCGGGATACACGTGCTCGCTGAACAACACGCTGCTTCCATCGGCGGACCGAGTCGTTCGTTCGCAGATCAGCACCGGAGCTCCGGTGGGAACGCCGAGAAGTTCGGCGTCGTCGGCTGATGCAGCGCCTGCCACGATGGTCTGGCTGGCGCCGGCGAGGTGCACACCGGCGGTGTCGGCCAGGAGTTCGTAGAACGGGCGGGCCTCGACGTCGTCGCGGGAGAGCGCCGAGCCGAGTGTCTCAGGGCACCAAACGGTGACCCGGGCGAACGGCTCACCGTCGGCGAGGTTGAGTCGGCGCACGGCCAGCACACGGTCGGTGCCGAGCGCTGCGCGCGCAGGTGCCGGGGCGACACCGAAGGAGAAGTCGAGCACTCGCCGGGCGGCCTCGACGCCGGAGGAGGTGAGTTGGTGCTCGAGCGTCTCCAACTCGTCGAGCGATTGATGGACTTCGTCGCCGCTTGCGTACCAGCCAAGACCTTGACGACTGGCCAGCAGGCCCTCATCGCGCAATTGCTCGAGCGCACGACGGATCGTGACCCGGCTGGCGTCGTATCGCGACCCAAGCCCGGATTCCGACGGGAGGAGCCGGCCCGCGGCAAACTCACCCGCAAGGATGCGGGTGCGGAGTGCGTCGGCAATTTGCTGATAGCGCAGTGTCCTCATGTGTCTTCCCTTTGAAGCAGAGAGAACCACGGAACGACAGACAGGGCAACCGTCTACTCGGCGGGGCAGCTCAGGTGAAAATGCGGGTGCAGGTGTCGCCAGCCCAGAGACTGGTGACCACACCGTTGGGGTCGAGACCAAGCGTGGTGCCGTTGAGCACTGCGCCCGTGGTCGGGTTGACAACGGCGAAGATGCCGACAATGTCGTCGTCGAACGCAGGAACGAGGTCGAACACGTTGGGGAAGGTCACCTCGAGGAAGCCGACCGTCGCCGACTCGCCGAGGCCTTCCGGCGTGACCAGTCCTCTCGGATCGAGGTGACCGTCGGCGAACCACTGGGTGAAGCGACGGGGCGTACCCTCCTCGGCATTGGTGAACACCACTTCGAGATTGCCCCATCGCACGAACCGCACGCTCGTGCCCTCACAGAACTCTGTCTGGCTCTCACCCGAGTCGGTGACGGGATCGCCGAGCACCGATACAAGCTCAACGATCACGAGTTGCTCGTCCTGACCGAATGGCACGATGGTGCCCGTATCGAGCGCCAGACCCGTCTCCACGAGGGTGACCGGACCAGGCGTCGAGACTCGGGCCGGCGTTGTCGTGGTGTTCGTTGTCGTGGTGTTCGTTGTCGTGGATGTCGTGCTAGTCGTCGAGGTCGACGTGCTGCTCGACGATTCCGTATCGACTGACGCAATCGTGGTCGTGCTGCTCGTGGTGGTCACAGCGACCGTGGCACTCGGAGCGGCCGAAGGGGCCGGGGTGAGCGTCGTGGTGACGTCGTCGTCGCCAGCGGACCGTGCGAGACCGACGACAAAGACGAGCAGAGCGACAATGATGAGGGCGAGCACCGGAAGCAGCCGGATCAATCGGTTCGGGATCGGCCGAAGAGGTGGCGTCGCCACCATCGCTGCCGGAGCGGGCGCCGGTGCCGCAGGACGGTTCGGTGGTGCGGCGACGACCGGCTCCGGGGTCACCCGGAGCGGCGGGAGTTCGGGCTTGGTGCACTCGTCGAACACCGACACCGGGCCGACGGTGTCGGTAGGTGCCGCCGGAGGTGGACCGTCGAGCTCGACAACCTGGCCGAGGTCTTCTCGAGTGATCAGGGGTGGCGGCGCGTCGACCATGCCGATGCGAGCTGCGCCCGCAGCAAGTCCCACTCCTTCTGAGACGTCGGTGCCTCGAAGCTCAGCGAGTGAGGCGGGCACGAGGGCGACATCGATGAAGCCGGCGGCGTTGGCGGCGGCGACGATGTTGTCGCGCTCGACTGCGTCATAGTCGTCGGGCACGACTACTGCGAGCTTTGTCGGGGCGTCGCCTGTGCTGCCGACTGCCGCCCAACCAAGCACGTGGGTGATAACGGCGGTGAGTGCCCCGGTGCGACCACGAGCCGCCCGGGCCAGCGGATCACGAACGATCGGCTCGGCGGCATCGACCGCCGCCTCGCCGACGAGGACCGCGCCGTCGACGCCGGCAGCCACGGCGGCGGGGATAGCGGGACCCGAGGTGCCGAGTGGGACAACCCGGACATCGTCGGGCTCGGATCCGCAGACCGCTGCGCCGATCAAGTCATCGCTGATGTGGATGCCCAAGCACGCCGTCACGGCTGTGGAGGCTAGGCGGCCGGCCATCGTGGCGACACCCTGGCCAACAATGGGAGGCGGAAAACGAGAGAAGCGGCTGGCGATGTACGGGGGACTGCCAGCCGCTTCTCGGAGACTACACCGACGGGGGAATCGGGGTCTCGGGTTCGAACGGCGAGGGGGTATGTCGCCGAAGAACGCTTGTTACTCATCAGTAAAGCACACGGCAGGCCATCACTGCAACAGTTCCAGCCGAGATGTGGCATCATTCACAGCGATGGATCTTCGTCAACTGCACGCGCTGCTCGCCGTCGCCGAACACCGTTCGTTCTCGGCGGCCGCCCGGGCCCTGCACACCGTGCAATCCAACGTCTCGACCCACATCGCTCGACTCGAGACCGAACTCGGCTCCACCCTGATCGACCGGGCGCGCGGTGAACTCACCTCCGAGGGTGAGATCGTCGCCGATCGAGCCCGCCGAATCATCGGCGAACTCCGATCAATCGAACACGATCTGGCATCGCTCAGCGATGAAGTCAGCGGCCATGTTCGACTCGGTATCATCGGTACGACCGCCAGATGGCTCGTTGCGCCACTCCTCGATGCGCTCCAGGGGGCCTACCCCCTGATCGAGATGGTGATCATCGAGGCCACGACCACCTCGCTCCTTCCACAGCTCGTGAGCGAGCGACTTGACGCCGCCGTCGTCAATCTTCCGGTCGACCACCCCGATGTCGACACCCGGCCGCTCTTCGACGAGGACCGCATCGTGGTCGTCCCCAACGGCCATCCGCTCAATGCCTACGACCAACTCACCCTGGCCGAACTCGCACCTCACCCGGTACTGATGCCGCCGACAGGTACCGCCTTCCGCGACGAGATCGAGACCGACGCCCGCCGCTCTCGTGTCACGCTCACCCCGTTGGCCGAGGTCGACGGCCTGCGCCTTTTGACATCGATGGCATTCCAGGGCTTCGGTCCGGCGCTCGTGCCAGCGAGTGCTGCACCTCGCTATCTCGACGGCGACTGGGCCCGAATCCCAGTCGAAGGCCTGTCACGGCGGGCTGTCGGAATCGGAATCCCCCGCCGATCACCGCCCTCAGCGCCGACGCGCGCCGTGATCGACACGCTGGTCGACCTCGTCACCACGTCGGGCACGCACCACGCCAACATCGTCCCGACCGCCATCGCCGACGCATCCTGACCCGACCGACGACGACGATGCGGTAGGTTCCGGGGCCATGACCGCCGTCGAAGCCTCCTCGACCGATATTGAGCTGCGCGCCCGTGCCACCGGTTTCGTCCGGGCGCGCGTTCGTGCGCTCGGAGGGCGCCGCGTCATCGAAGTTGATGCTCGTGGCGAGCGCAACGCTGGAGCGCTGGTCCGCGCCGACGGCCAGTCGATCGCTGCCGGTGCCCGGGCCGCACGAGAACAGCGGCTGCCGCTGCTGATCCGTATCGCATCAAGCGGCGCCGACGCAAGCGAAGGCGTCTCGGCGCTCGACGGATGGGCGGGCGCCGCCAAAGAGATCACCGCCAACTCCGGCGTGGTGCCCTCGATCGCCATCGTGAGCGGCCCCACCGTGTCGGGCCCAGCTCTGATGCTCGGCCTCGTCGACCACGTGATCATGACATCGGAGGCCTACGCCTTCGTCTCGGGACCGATGATGGTGGAGGAATTCACGGGCGTTCCCATGAGCAAGGAGGAGCTCGGTGGCCCATCGGTCCATGACCGCACCTCCGGTGTGGCTTCGTTCGTCGCCGGCGACGAGGAGGAAGCCGAAGCGCTCGCTGCCGGGCTATTGGCCTTCCTCCCCGATCACACCGACGACCATCCGCCGACGATCACGTGTGCCGACCCGGTCGAGCGGCCCACGCCCGACGCCTACGAGGTCCTGCCGCCGTCGGCTAACGGCTCCTATGACGTTCGCGACATCGTTGCTGCTGTCGTCGACGACGGCTACCTGCTCGAGCCCCACGCCAACTGGGCAGCCAACCTTGTCACGGCGTTCGCCACGATCGGCGGACGGCCCGTAAGTATCGTCGCCAACCAACCCCAGACCGTCGCCGGAACGCTCGACATCCCGGCTAGCCAGAAGGGGGGCCGGTTCGTTGCCCTCTGCGACGCCTTCAACCTTCCGATCGTCACGTTCGTCGACACGTCGGGCTTCTACCCCGGCAAGGACACCGAATGGCGCGGCATGATCCGCTACGGCGCCCAGATGGCGTTCGCCTACGCTCGCGCCACCGTGCCGCGTGTCAATCTCACCACCCGCAAGTCCTACGGCGGTGCCTACATCGTCATGGATTCCAAGCGCATGGGCAACGATCTCGCCCTCGCGTGGCCATCGGCAGAGATCGCCGTGATGGGCGCCAAGGGAGCGGTGGAGATCCTTCATCGCCGCAACACACCTGAGGAACGTGCTGAGCTTGAAGCCGCGTACGAAGAACGGCTGCTGAACCCCTATATCGCCGCCGAACGGGGCACGATCGATGCCGTGATCGACCCGGCCGATACCCGAGCGGAGATCCACGCAGCCCTCTCGATGCTGGCAGGAAAGCGCGAACGCCTTCCCCGGCGTCGCCACGACAACACGCCGCTCTGATCTCCAGACTTCAGCGGGCGCCACTTCGGGCGAAGTTCGCGAGGTCGAGGGTGCCGAGTGGGGTCGAAACCGGCTACCTTCATCACCGCGTCCAACACCCTCGAGCGGGCGTACAGCCAGCGAAGTAGAGAGCGGGAGCACCGTGGCAGAGAGCATCACCATCACCGACAATCGGACCGGTGAGTCGCTCGATATCCCGATCGACAACGGCGGCGTCGATGCCGCCGAGTGGCGCAAGCTGCTGCCGGGCATCTGGTTCCACGATCCCGGCCTTGCCACCACGTCGGGCGCTGACAGCGCCATCACCGAACTCGATGGCGAGAACGGCATCCTGCGCTACCGCGGCTACCCGATCGAGCAGCTGGCAAACCAGTCGACCTTCCTCGAAGTGAGCTACCTGCTGATCCACGGTGAGCTCCCCACCCACGCGCAGCTTGATGCGTGGGTCCATGAGATCACCCACCACACCTTTCTCCACGAAAAGTTCCGCACCCGGATGTACGACGCGTACCACTACGACGCGCATCCGATGGGTCTGCTCACCTCCAGCGTCGCCGGTCTGTCGACCTTCTACCCCGAGGCCAAGGACATCGACGATCCCGACGTCCGCATGGGACAGATCGTGCGCCTTATCGCCAAGATGCCGACAATGGCGGCCTCGGCACACCGCCACGCGATGGGCCTGCCCTACGTCTTCCCCGACAACGCGCTCGACTACCCATCGAACTTCCTGAACATGATGTTCCAGGTCGGCAACCCCTACGAGATCCACCCGGCGCTGCACAAGGCGATGGAAATCCTCTTGATTCTCCACGCCGATCATGAGCAGAACTGCTCCACCACGGCCACACGGGTGGTCGGATCCGCCCACGCCGACCCGTACAGCTCGGTTGCCGCAGCCGCTGCCGCCCTCTACGGCCCTCGCCACGGCGGCGCCAACGAGGCGGTGCTCAACATGCTTGACGACATCGGCAGCCTCGACGATATTCCCGCCTTCATCGAAAGCGTCAAGGCAGGCGAAGGACGCCTAATGGGCTTCGGTCACCGGGTGTACAAGAACTACGACCCCCGCGCTGCGATCATCAAGGACGCTGCGTACGACGTCTTCGAAGTCACCGGCAAGAACCCGCGCCTCGACATTGCACTGAAGCTCGAAGAAGTCGCGCTCAGCGACAGCTACTTCGTCGACCGCAAGCTCTACCCGAACGTCGATTTCTACTCGGGCCTCATCTACGAATCGATGGGTTTCCCCGTCGAAATGTTCACGGTGTTGTTTGCGATCGGTCGCACCCCGGGCTGGCTGGCCCACTGGAACGAGATGCTTGAGCAGAACTCCCGCATCGCCCGTCCCCGCCAGCGCTACACCGGGGCCGGCGTACGCGACTACGTCGCCATCGACGACCGCTGAACTCATCCCCCGCAACCGCCATGGGCAGTTCCGCCCCACTCGGTTCGAGCTAATCAGGGCGACTGAACGTCGAGCACCAACTTGCCGGCGTTGGCGTTCTCCCCCATCCGGGTATGCGCCGCAGCAACATCGTCGAGCGGATACCGGGAATCGATCACCGGGGCGAGCGCGCCCGATGCGACGTAGGGCAGCAACTGGGTCGCGAACTCGCGGGTGATCTCGATCTTTTCCTCGAGTGGCCGTGCCCGCAGCGTCGTGCCGGTGACCGACGCCCGCTTCGTCAACAGGCTGCCGACGTCGAACGTAACCGACCCGCCGGCCATCACGCCCACCTGGATGATGCGGCCGCCCAAGGCGAGCGCAGCGACGTTGCGGGGAAGGTACGAACCGCCGATCACGTCGAGCACGACATCGACGCCGACACCATCGGTAATGTCCTTCACCGCTTCCACATAGTCGTCGGTGTTGTAGTCGATCACGAGATCAGCACCGAGCGTCCGACAGACCTCGTGCTTGCCCGCTGAGGCCGTGACGGCGATACGGGCGCCGAGGGTCTTGGCGATCTGGATGGCAGCGGTGCCAACGCCGGAGGCACCGGCGTGCACGAGAGCCCAACGGCCGCTCGTCAGGCCGCTCTGGCGCACCAGAGCGTCCCAGGCGGTGATGAACACCTCCGGAAAGGCGCCAGCATCGGTGATCGCCAACACGTCGGGGACCTTCATCGCAAGCCGCTCGTGGATCGCAAGTTTCTCGGCGTAACAGCCACCGTTGCTGATGCCCATGACTAGATCCCCGACAGCATGCCCGACGACCCGCTCACCGACGGCAGTGATCCGACCGGCGAATTCGAGACCGGGAATCTCGTGGACCATCGGAGGCCCGGGGTACAGCCCCATCCGCTGGAGCAGGTCAGCGCGGTTGACAGCGGTAGACACGACATCAACAAGCACCTCCTCTGGGCCGGGTTCGGGGTCGGGGACCTCCAGCATCCGGAGGACCTCGGGTCCGCCCTTCTCTTGGAGCACGACGGCACGCATGTTGCCTCCTCAGTCGACAGGTGGCGTTGGGGGGAGTTGACGATCCCGCATCGCCTCGAACCGCATGTCAATCTGCGCACGATGCGAGGGTTTGGTGGGTATCAAGAAGTCACCGGCCTCGATCGCCTCGAAGACGATCGGTGGCACTACAGCCGGGTCGAGGCCAGCGTCAGTGAGTTGCTCGAGGATGTCGCGGACCCCGGAGGCGAGTTCAGACTCGGTGGCCATCTCGTCGGGACGAACGACATTGGTGCGGGCGATGCCAGTGCGGATCGCCGAGGGGGTGAGTACCGATGCACCGATGCGAGTATTGACCGACCGCAAGTCGTGAGCGAGACACTCCGTAACCGACAGCGCCGCCGTCTTCGAGGCCGTGTAGGGCCCGTTCAGCGGGGCGGCGACGAAACCGGCGACCGATGCCGTGTTGACAATGTGGCCGTCGTCGCCACCTTCGAGCATGCGGGGCACGAAGGACCGGATACCGTTGATGATGCCGAAGACGTTGACGTCGAACGCCCATCGCCATTCCTCGTCCGTGGCCTCCCACGCCCGGCCGGCCTGGAAGACGCCAGCGTTGTTGCACAGCAGGTGCACTACGCCGAAACGTTGGTAAACGGCGGCCGCAAGCGCCTCGACCGCATCGGCGTCAGCGACGTCGGCTGCATGGGTCACGACAGCATCGTCAAAGCCGGTCAGCGCCGACGCCACGACATCGCTGGCAACCACCTGCATGCCGAGCGCAGCCGCGTGGTCGACCAGTGCCCGACCGATGCCACTCGCGGCGCCGGTAACGACCGCAACCTTCCCTGCGGGATCTCCCAGCGGCATCAGTTCTCCGGGAAGCGGTACTGCTGGGGATACGGGAAGAAGTTGGGCCGTTCGCCACCCTGATGCCGGGCCTTCATCTCCTGCCAGAACTCCACGGTGCAGATCTCGGGGTGTACCTCGTCGAACACCTCGCCGACGACCCGGGGCGAACGCAGATAGGTGCGGAACTCCTCGGGAAAGACATCGTTGGCTTCGACCGGGAACCACGGCTGATCAAGCATCTCGTCCTCGTAGGACTGGCTCACCGGCATCTTGCGGAAGTTGACCTCCGACAAGAGCGCTAGTTCGTCGTAGTCGTAGAACACCACGACGCCATGACGACTCACGCCGAAGTTCTTCGGGAAGAGGTCGCCCGGGAAGATGTTGGCCGAGGCAAGATCCTTGATTGCGTTGCCGTAGTCGACCGCCGCTTCGCGAGCCCGATCCGGCGCCATCTCTCGCAGATACAGGTCGAGCGGATAAAGCCGCCGTTCGGTGTAGACGTGATGAAGGATCACCTCGTCCTCGGTGACGGTCACGCTGCGCTGGCAATCGGCCTGAAGTTCCTCAATCAGATCCTCGTCGAACCGATCGCGATCGAAGCTCAGGTTGGTGAATTCCTGAGCGTCGACCAGTCGACCGACCTTGTCGCGGTCGAACACCAGCTTGTAGCGCCGCTGAACATCTTCGGGAGTGGTGCGCTTCGACGGCGGGAAGCGGTCCTTGATCAGCTTGAAGACGACGTCGAACGACGGAAGGGTGAACACCGCCATCACCATGCCTCGCGCCCCGCGGGCTCGCTCGAAACGCGTGTTGCTGTGCTCCATGTGGCGGTACAACGCCCGAAACAGGTTGGTCTTGCCGTGGGCGCTGTACCCGATTGAGGTGTAGAGCTCGGCCACCGGCTTCACCGGCAACAGGCTCTTGAGGAAGGCCACGACTGCCGCCGGCCGCCGGCACAGCACGTGGAAGTAGGAGCGTGTGTAACCGAAGAGGCGGCTGGCCGAGAGCTCGGCGAGAAGCACGGCGTCGACTCGTACACTGCCGTCGGACGTAACGGCGACGGGCAAGATCACCGGATTGACCCGGTTGAGCCATCGCAGCCGACCGACGAGGTAGGCGCCCTTGTTGCGATAGAAGACCGGCCGCAGGATGTCGATCGAGTCGATATAGCCGTCCCAGATCTCGTCGAGTTCCGCCTGGATCTCGGTGGCGATGTGTTCGACGTCGAGTTCGATGTCGCCGAACTGACTGGCGAGCGGGCTGTGCTCGAGGATCTGCCGGACCGATTCGCTGAGCGACTCGTCGACGGGGAAGTTGCGATATTCGCCGCGAGTGCCATCATCGGCGGGGAGCGCGGTGGGCCCGAGCCACAAGAACTCGAGCCCGATGTCGAGGCCGACAACCTCGAACAGCCGGCGGGTCACCGAGTTGTAGAACGTCTCGGCGAGCTCGAAGTCCATCCGGCCGCCGACGAGGGCGACATAGCGGCGCCGAGCATCGATCCACTGTCGGCGGGCGGTCTCAGCGTCGTCGGACAAGATGAGCCGGGTGGCATCGACCGCACTCCAGACACCCTTCTTGTGCAACCCGAGACGTTCAGTGTTGTCGTCTTGATGTTCGTCCCACTCCCGGTTGAGAAAGCGGTTCGCAGCTCGGTGAGTGACCTCCAGGTAGGCGTCGTGGTAAGCCACGAAGCTGTCGTGAAGCACGAGCGCGAGCCGTTCAACGGCTGGATCGGCGGCGGGAACGAGGGTCTCGATTTCGGTCATCGACCAGATCACCCTAGTGGGGCCAGATGACCAGGGGCCGCGCGAGGCAAGTCGCACACCGGCGGACACCTCCATGTCGGTGTCGCTTGCGCCCAGGACGCATACCGACAACGCTCGAACGGTGGCCGAACCCGCCGACGCCCTCCGGAGGCTTGTCCGGCGCTATGCCGAGATCGTCGACACCCGCACGTTCGACGCGTTCGACGAGGTGTTCACCGATGAGGCCGAACTTGAGACTGGAAACGGGCGACGGGTCGGTCTCGACGAAATCCGCATAGCGATGCAGGGCCTTCATCGCTATGAGGCCACCGACCATCGGGTTGGTGCGTCGACGTTCGCCGTCGATGGCGAGCGGGCCAGCGGCACCGTCGAGTGCGAAGCGCATCATTGGTCGACAAACGGCAGCGGGCGCCGCACCGACCGGGTGATGACGATCACCTACAAAGACCGTTACGAGCACACGCCTAAAGGCTGGCGACTCCTCCACCGCCGACTGGATATCCACCGCATCGACGAGATCGACGACGACGGGCTCAGGACTCGGTGACGCCGGCCCGCTCGTGGTGACGGATCACCTCGGCGATCACAAACCGCAGGAAACTCTCACTGAAGCCAGGGTCAAGGTTGGCCTCTTCGGCGAGCCGCCGGAGCCGGGCGATCTGGAACTTTTCGCGGTCGGGATCAGCAGGCGGGAGGCCGGCCGCGGCCTTGTACTCGCCAACGGCCTTCGTGACCTTGAAACGCTCTGCGAGCAACAAGATCAATGCCGCATCGATGTTGTCGATGCTGGATCGATAGGTCTCGAGCTGCTCGTCCGCCACGATGGGCACGGTAGCCGCTCGACACGGGGGCGAAAACCATCACGACCGACCCGAAGGTCGGTCGTGATGGAGTGGGCCGTACAAGAGTCGAACTTGTGACCTCCTGCGTGTCGAGCAGGCGCTCTAACCAACTGAGCTAACGGCCCCTAGGGTCAAAAATGTTAGCAGCGTTCCGCCAGAACGCACCCATGGAAACGGCGACGGGGGCTGCCGAATGGCAACCCCCGTGCTGACGAGCGCCGGGCGGGATTTGAACCCGCGACTGTACGGCTTTGCAGGCCGTTCCCTTGGGCCACTCGGGCACCGACGCCAGCGTAAGAAATGGTAGCGGGCCGGACCTGACGTGCGACCATGGTGCGGCGATCGACGACCCCACTCCAGCCTGTTCTCCGCTCGAACTGCTCGGCGCATTGGCCAAGACCGATGCCGAGATCAGCGAGCAGAGCCGGCTCGTCGAGATCTACACGATGGAGGGCCTTTTCCAGATCTGGTGGTGGGGCGAGCCGGGCGCAAAGGATGTGATGATCATGTGCGGCGGCGCGATGGGCGGTGTCACCGGACCGGGGCGCGCTCTCTGTATGTCGAACTCGCTGCTTCGATGGCCGCCGAGGGCCGGGCCGCAATGGCGGTCAACTACCGCAAAGCGGGTGATCTCAGCCTGTCCCTCCTCGACACCTGCGCAGCGGTCGATCTTGCCATGCGTAACGGCACCGAACGCTTCGTCGTGCTCGGCCACTCCTTTGGTGGTGCGGTCGCGGCGCAAGCGGCAGGGACCTTTCCGCACCTGGTGGCCGTGGTGATCACCTATGCGACGCAGTCGGGTGGATGCGAGGAGGTGACCCGCATAGGCGATACGCCACTTCTGCTCCTGCATGGCGAGCACGACTCGATCCTTGGGCCGGAGAACTCGATGATGGTGCAAGCCCTTGCCGGGCATGGCGACGTCCGCACCTTCCCCAAGACCGACCACCTGATGAGCAAGGTGGCAGATGAGATCGCCGGGATCACCGGCGAATGGGTGCGGGACCGTTTCGACGAGAACGCAGGGCGCTAGCGGGCTGCTCCATCGCCGAGTTCGGTATCGAGCAGTTCCTGCAGACCGGCCTCGACCCGTCGCAGCCGGGCGGTGGCGTCGCGTAACCGGCCCAGCAACGCCATGGCCTCCTCGCGTTTCAACGCGTCAGCTCCTGCTGGAAGCATCGCCAGAGAGCGTCGGAAGTGTTCGATTTCGTGGTCGCCGGTGAAGTCCATCGCCGCAACGTACACGAACACCTGTTCGCCTCGCTAGATCGAAATCCGGTGCGTCGTGCGCGACGATGCAGACATGACGATCGAGATCTCCCTCACCGGCCGCACTGCCCTCGTCGTGGGCGGAGGTGGTGGCGGCATCGGTTCCTCGGTGTGTCACCGGCTCGCCGACGCCGGCGCCGACATCGTTGCCTTGAGTGCCGTGGGCGCAGATCTCAAGACCACCCAGGCCGAGGTCGAACAGCGAGGACAACAGTGCGCATCGGGTGTCGTCGATGTCCACGACCTCGAAACGCTCCGTTCGACGATCGAGAACCACCCCGAGGTCGACCTCGTCGTCAACGTCGTCGGCGGGGTCACGGTGCCGCACTGGCACCGACTGCACGACTACCCCATCGAGTCCTTCGATCATCTGCTCACGACCAACCTTCGATACGCCTTCACGAGTTGCCAGACGGTCGCTGCTCGACTGATCGCCGATGCTCGCCCCGGAGCAATGGTGAACATCTCCTCGATCGCCTCGAAAGGGCAGCCCCTCCTCGCCGGCTACGGCGCCGCCAAAGCGGGCCTCGATTCACTCACGCGATCCATGGCGATGGAGTGGGGTCGGCACGGCATCCGGATCAACAATGTCGCTCCAGGCACCGTCAACACGCCTCGTTCCGGTCGACCGGTCGACGATCCGGACGATTCCCTTGCGAAGGGCATCACCCTGGGTCGGCGGGGCACACCGACCGACATCGCGAACGCGTGCGTATATCTGCTCTCGGATCTCGCCGGTTACATCACCGGTCAGACGCTCGACGTCGATGGCGGCCCGAGCCGCGGCGCGCTCGACGAGCACGACCTGCCGGTGTTCGTTACCAACCCGGCGATCCGGGCCCGCTTCGAGTCCTGAGCAGTCGCCTTAGGCGACTCGGTACCGGCCGGGGTCGATCTCGACGGCCTCGCCCCGATCGAGCATGCGGGCCACGTGAAGTTCGGCAGTGCGTCGCTCGACCCGATCGACGATCGACATCTCGACATGAGGCCGGTACACGAAGCGGTGCTCGACCATTTCGTCGAGCGTGTGCGGCTCGGCGAGAAAGGCGAGCATGTTGTCGTGGCGCCGGGTGATGACGGCATGGAAGGCACCGAGGAGTCCGAGGAACGTCTCGCGCCCCTCGATCACGCCCTTGTGATGGAAGGTCACATAAACCTCAGCCTCTTCGTCGCGCACCCGGATCAGGCTCTCCTCGAACTGCTCGAGACTGCTGAAAACGTCGCCGTAGTAGGGCCCGAAGCCAGTGAGGTCAATGTCGGAGAGGAAAAACACACCCTCGGAGATCCGCAGCCCGCAATGCCCTGCGGTGTGGCCGGGCAAATGCACAGCCTCGACCGACACGCCGCCGAGATCCCACACAGCTCCGTCGGCATAGCCCTGGGCATCGGGACGCGGCTCGTAGTGGAACTCCTCGAGGTACTGCTGTTCAAGATCGGGATGCTCCTCCGGCGTAGAGTCGGTGAGCGCCATCAACGCCTCAATGCTGCGAGTGACCGGAAGATCGTCGTGATGGATGTGGATCCGAGCATCGGGGAACGCACAGTTCCCGGCGATGTGATCCTCATGGCCGTGACTGTTGATCACCGCATCGACCGGCGCCTCGACCCCGAGGTCAACCACCGTGATCGACGGATCGACGATCACCGTCTCTCCCGCCCCCTGGATCAGCAACGAGTTACCCGACGGGTAGGCGCCGTTGTCAGGGGTGCTGAGGACGGTGACGTGCTCGGTGAGTCGGCGGGCATGATCGCCCCAGGCGCTGAACATGCGGCGGACACTAGCGGCACCCACTACCGTCGACGCCATGGGCATCAGCCACATTGCACTCGCCGTCAAGGACCTCGAAGCCACCCATCGCTTCTACACCGACGTGATGGGCTTCGACCTGGTGAAGGTCGAGATCGCCGACATGCGCGGCGGCAAGGCTCGCCACGCCTTCTACTCGACCGGCTCGTCCGACGATCAGATGATCGCGTTCTGGGACCTTCGCAGCGTGCCCGGCTTCGGCGAGGGTTACAAAACCGACATCTCCCGTGATCTCGGACTCGAACCGTTCACGAATCATCTTGCGTTCCAGGCCGACAGCCTCGACGACCTCGACACCAAGCGCGACCGCCTGAAGGACGCCGGTCTGAACGTGGTTGAAATCGATCACGGCTGGATCCAGTCGATCTACGCCGAGGACCCCGATGGCAATGTCGTCGAATTCGCCATCGTCACCGAGGGCTTCACCGATGCTGACGCCGCCGAGGCCCTCGACCTACTCACGGCCAACGACCCGCCGATGTCACCGACTCCGACGATCACCTTCCACCCGGCCCCGGAGTAGCCCGGAAACCCTGGCGCGCTCCTGGGCTCGACAGATGGCCTCGTCCTGCTACGCGGTCGTCTCGTTTTGCACCAGTGGTGTTGCCTGGAGATCAGTCACGAACTGCTCGAGCATCTGGGCGAACAGCACCACGTCCGCAGTACGCCAACCTGCGAGTGCCTGCGTCAGGTGCCCTTCGCGAAGCGCGATGACCTTTTCGCGTGTTCGGCGACCTGCCTCCGTGAGATGGATGATCACTCCGGCGTGATGATGCGGGCTCGGGCTTCGCTCGATGAGCCTCTTGTTCTCGAGACGACGTAGCTCGCGGCTCACCGCAGCGGCATCCATGTGTGTCGCTCGGCCGAGTTCGGATGCCTTCTGCCCGTCCTGGGCCGCCACGAGCAGTTGGAGCGACTGCTGCGTGAGTTCGACCCCCACTGCGTCAACAACGGCGGCATGCGTTGTCTTTCCCGCCCGCAGTCGCTGGAATCGCTGCACCGCCGACCGGACCGCTGCGATGTCGGGAGCGCTCAGACTGTTCTGTTCCATGGCGTCAGACCCCCAGCCCTCGCCTCTCCGGTTGACCCATTCAGAGCCGAATGCTTGACTCAGTCAAGTATAGGCGCGGGCGACGAGAGATCGCACGACGTGGATACCGCGCCAGCGAGGGAGCAAGAGATGACCAAACGCCGAATCAATTACGCCGGCTCCGTTCATGACGAACGAGAGATCGATGCGGTCGTGGACGTGCTGCGAGGCGGTCCGACCGCCCTTCGCATCGGCCGCAACGTCCGGAGCATGGAGGAGCGGGTCGCTGCTCTGCTCGGCAAGCGCCGCGGCGTGATGTGCAATTCAGGCAGCTCTGCGCTCTACCTCGCCATCGAGGTGCTTGACCTCGAGCCCGGCGACGAGATCATCACGGCAGCCGTCACATTTTCCACCGACCTCGCCCCCATGCTGCGGGCGCAGCTCGTCCCGGTCTTCGTCGACGTCACGCCCGACACCTTCCAGATCGATGTGGAGGCCATCGAGGAGATGATCGGCCCCCGCACCCGGGCGATCCTCACTCCCAACCTCATCGGTAATGCCCCTGACTGGGACCGCATACGCGAGGTTGCCGACCGCCATGACCTCTGGGTGATCGAGGATTCCTGCGATGCCCTCGGCCTGACCCTTCGGGGTACGCCCACCGGAGCTCGCGCTGACATCAGCCTGACCAGCTTTGCGCTGTCTCACATCATCACTGCCGCTGGCACCGGTGGGATGGCGTGCTTCGACAACGACGACCTCGCCGACCGCGCCCTCACTCTTCGACGCTGGGGCCGACGTTCGGAAGTCCAACTCTTCGGCTCCCGCAAGGGCGCTGACGATCGATTCTTCAGCACGATCGATGGTGACCTCGAGTACGACAACCTATTCATCTTCGATGAGCTCGGTTGGAACTTCGAGCCATCTGAACTCTCCGCTGCGTTCGGCCTAGTCCAACTCGACAAACTCGCCGACAACCTCGCTCGCCGGCAGCGAAACTTCGAGCTCACCAACAGCCACTTCGCTCGCCACGACGACCTCTTCACCCTCCCCCGGTTGACCAACGGGGTCGAGACCGGATGGCATATGTTCCCGATCATCATCGAACCTGGATCCGGGATCCGCCGCGCTGAACTTCAGCACTGGATGGAACGCCATGGCATCGACACCCGGATGGTCTGGACCGGCAACGCAGCCCGCCAGCCGGCCTTCCGCGATCAGCCCCATCGCTGCCCACCGGGCGGTCTCCCCAACGCCGACCGAGTGATGGAATGGGGGCTGATCCTGCCGAACAACCACTCGATGAGCGACGATGACTGTCTCTATATCGGCGAGTGCCTTGATCAGTTCGTGGCTGCGCACGGCCACGGCTGAATCCGCGAAAGCCGACACGGCCCACGACAGCGAGCGCCCAAAACCACCGATCCCGCACGGAAGCCGCGCGGGATCGAGTGAATGTGGAGCGGACGACCGGGTTCGAACCGGCGACCTCAACCTTGGCAAGGTTGCGCTCTACCAACTGAGCTACGTCCGCAGCGGCTCGCAATAGTATCCGCTCGCAGCAAGATCCCGCACTTGCGTGCTCGAAAACCGTCGTCGATCTCGTCGCCGGCAGGAATGCCCATCAGGGGATTTGTGGTGGTTTGACGATCAGCGATTTCGTCATCGGCGGCAGTCAGCCATCGGACGATCGAAGGTCGATTCGAAGAGTCAAGATGCCATCGGCGAGTTCCCCCCCGGCGTCGCCGATCATGGCGTAATCCATGTAGTCGGTCTGGGCCTGTTTGACGAAGGCTGCACGTTCGTCGCCACCGACCGGCGGGAGATTACGGCGCTTCACCGCCTCAGCTCGTTCACGGAACCGTTCCAGCAGCGCGTCAATGTCGAGAGGGTCAGACATGACTCCACCGTAACCGGCAACCGCCGCCTGTCGACTCAGGCCAGCTCAGGCTCCGTGACCGAATCAGCTGCCCCATCGAGGGTCTCGGCGGGCTAATCGTCGTCGATCTCGCCAGGCCACACGAACGTGTCCTCAAGTGCGGCGGCGGCGGCGAGCTCGCGTTCGGACTGACGCCGGTCGGCCACCCGTTGGCGCCGCGTCGGGTCCGTGTGCCAGACGTAAACGACGAGCAAGGCACCTGTAACCCCGGCGATGCCCCACAGTTGGTAGCGGATCGCATCGATCGTGCTCTCCGTCTCGTTCACATCGAACACGTCTTCCTCAGCGCTGTTGCTGTCGACCTGCGCAGCACCAGGGGCCTCGACCCCGAGCACGCTCACGATGAGGACCGTCGCGACGAGCAGCGAGCGAACAAGATGGAGGCCAGACATCGCCCGAGGACCGTAGTGCACAGCGGCAACGATCGGTGTGTCCGTCGACAAGCCCCCGTGTGCGAATCAACGACCACCACCGTGACCGGCGCAGGTCGAGCCGGGCTCAGATCTGACAGTCGGCACACCAGTAGGTGGTGCGACCACCCACATCATTGCGCCGCAACTCGACCATCGGGCATCGCGGGCACACACCACTGCGCTTGCGTTCAGCCTGAAGATCACCGGTATGGCTGCCTCCGCGTGCACCCAGGACCTCGATTGTGCGGCGCATCGCCCGATGCAGCTTCGCCTGCTCCTGGTCTGACAGTGAGTTGGCGGGCCGAGCCGGCGCCAGCCCCGCCCGGTGGAGCATGTCATCGGCCAGCAGGTTGCCGATGCCAGCAAGCTTCGCCTGATCCATGAGGCGGGCTTTGAGCGGCGCCGACGACGCCGTGAGGATCGCCCGGAAGGGTTTGAGCGTGACCGCAGCAGCATCGGGGCCGAGCTTGGACTCGTCAGGATCGAGTTCGACACCACCGAGCCGACGGGGATCACGAATGACGAGCGAGCCCCCGTCAGCGAAGTCGAGCCCAAAGCGATCCCACGCCGGATCGTTGCGGTCGCTCGAATACTCGAGCGCCGCAATCGGGGCAGTGTCGTCCACGAGGATCCGGCCGGTCATGCCATACCGCAGACCCAGCACCGGCCCGTCGGTGTCGACGAGCATCAGCTTGCCGATCCGTCGGGTGCCGGTGATGCGCAGGCCCGGAAGTTCGGCGCGAAGGGCGTCGGTCGTCGTGGCGCCCTTGGCGTACCACTCGTCGGGCGCATGGACGGCAGAGATCGATCGGCCGATCACCGGATTAGCGGCAAGTCGATACTCCTCGATCTCCAGCATCTCGGGCATCGATGGCCCGATCTACTCGGCGGTTTCCTTGGCGGCGCGCAGAAGCGTGTCGGCGATGAGCGGGCCAAGGATCCCCGACTCGAGAAGGAAGCCGTCGTGGCCCTGCGGGCTCTCGACGACGTGGTACTCGCAGCTGCCTCCGCCGGCGGTGATCGCCTCATGGATCGCGGCCTGCTGATACGGCGGGTACAAAACGTCGCTGGTAATCGACGCCGTGAGCACCGGCATCCGGAACGATCTGAGGACCTGCTCAATCCCGCCACGCCT
>PBTQ01000004.1 GCA_002729125.1 Acidimicrobiaceae bacterium
CCGAGCGCGGGCGGCCGGTCATCGTTCGCACCCTCGCCGGTCACCGCGACACCGCGTCACCGGGCCGATCATCGCCGTCGCCGCCGCCGACTTCGGCGGCGTCCGCGACCCTCGTCTCGGCGACACGCTCATGCCGACAACCCACATCAGCGACTGTGCAACCAGCACTGAACGACGATTTACCCTCTGGCGACCGGTGCCACGACGTCGTCTTGGCCTTCGGCGATGCGCTGATGGAACTCGCCGCCGAACAACCCGACGTCACCGTCGGTGCCGGAGACGAAACCCTCCGAGGCGAACTCCGAACGGCCAGCAGCAAGGTCGTCACCCTTGCGATCGCCGGTGAACGAAGCGAACCGACCTACATCGCCCTCGCCGCGATCGACCATGTCGTCGTCCGTTCTAGCTGACTACCTCGCTCAGTTTCGACGAGATCGTCGCTGACGCTCCAGAAATCGATACACGTCGATCTGGTCGACCCCAGGGAACGGGCTGAACTCGCGTTGCGACGGCGGCAGCGCCGACAACACGTGGCTTCGCTCAGCCGCTGACGGCCAGGCGTGGCCGGCCCACTGCTCCACCAGCAACGGGTCGGGCTCGATCTCGCGCTCTCGGGCGTACTCGCGTCGAAGCGTGTTCGATCCCCGGAAACGGTGGGCAAACCGAGCCGGCGTGCCGAGCGAAACGGCGTAGGGATGCCGGTCGGTCTCGGTCTCGATGTAGGTCGTGCAGAAGTACTCTCCGAGATCCATCACCGTGTATTGCGAATGCAACAGGAAGCTGCCGGTGGCGTTCCATGCCTGGCGCGAACCCCACTGGCGCGGAACCCGCTCACCTTCGTGACCGCCATCGGTCGCCGTGGGGAACGCCACACCGTCGTTCTCGTACGCCTTGTCGATGACTCCCTCGCTGTCGGTTCGCAGGAAGTGGCACGGGATCTCGAGGTGCTGGGTCGCCAGGTTCGTGAAACGGTGCGTCGCCATCTCATAGGAGATGTAGAACACCTCCTTGAGGTCCTCCACGGAGATGTCCTCAGCTGCGTCGGCGTCGTGCAGAAACTCCACGGCCGGTCCCTCGGGTGCGAGCACGGCTGCGGCGAAATAGTTCGACTCGATCCGCTGGCGGAGGTAGTCGCCGAAATCACGGGTGTCGCTGTGGTCAAGGGCGAAATGGCCGAGAGTCTGCAACACGACGCTGCGAGCCTGCCGCACCTTTAGCCCACCCCGATCCGGGATGAAGATGATCCGATCGCGCATGTCGGTGATGCTGCGCGCTGAACGGGGCATGTGCCCGACCCGCTCGATGGTGAAGCCGCACCATTTGGCCAGTTCGGTGAGAACACGCTCGCTGATCGGACCCGAGCCGCTGTAGCCGGCTGCAGCTAGAGCCCGACCCGCAAGGGCCTCGATCTCGGGGAAGTAATTGTTGCGGTCCCGCATCTCTTGGCGCAGGGCGTTGTTGGCGGCACGGGCCCGCTCGGCGAGATCGGGGCCGCTCTGGTCACCCCCGCCGCTCGGCCGGTCGCGGACGTTGTGCCACATCGTCACTAGGTGTTCGAGGGCCTCGTCGGGCACCTTGGCCGACGGCTTCAGGTAGCCGAGACCGAGTGCCTGATAGGCTAGGTTGCGCTGCGCCCGCTCGAGCTCGATCTCGAGATAGGCCCGCCGGTCCGGTGCCTCGTCGCTGAGCAGCGCCGTCGCCGCGATGTCGAGGGCGTCAGCGAGTTCTTGCAGTAACCCGAGTTTCGGTTCGACCTTGCCGTTCTCGAGCTGGGAGAGGTACGGAACCGGTCGACCCACCAACTCGGACACATCGGCGAGGGTCGCCCCTTTCTGGCGGCGAGCGAAACGAATGCGGTGTCCAAGGACGAGGAGATCAAGATCTTCAGCCATTGATACAAAGATTGGCAGAACTTTCGTTATTTGCAAATACGAAGCAACAACGACGCCGAAAGACACGTTGTTCTGTTGGGTTCTCGCCGACATCATCACGGCGTGCCTACCGCCGTCGACCTTCGCCAAAGGGTTGCAATCACCGATCACCCCTTGGCCTCCGAGGTGTTGACCGACGAAGTTTTGGCCTTCCTGGTCGGACTCCACGAGCGCTTCGGCCCCTCCCGTTCCCAACTACTCCTCCGCCACGAGGCCGCTGCTGCTCGTCACCGCGCCGGCGAACGCCCGACGTACGACGCCGAGACCGCCTACATCCGGGCCAACGAGTGGCACATCGCCCCGGCTCCGCCCGACCTCGTCGACCGCCGCACCGAACTCGTCGGGCTGGTCTCGCGACCGGCTCTAGTCGAGGGCCTCAACTCCGGCGCGCAGGTTTACATGGCCGACTTCGAGGACACGATCACGCCGGAGTGGGCAACGATGATCGACGGCCAGCGCAACCTCGCCCACGCCTACGCCGGCACCCTCACCTCCGAGATCGGCGGCGAGATCCGAATCCCCGACCCCGACCATGCGACGCTCATGGTCCGCACGCGCGGATGGCACCTCGACGAAGCGAACCTTGCGATCGACGGCGAGCCGATCGCTGCGTCGCTCTTCGACTTCGGGGTCTGTGTCGCCGCCAACGCCGCTGCAGCGGTCGCCGCCGGCACCGGGCCGTACTTCTACCTGCCGAAGTTCGAAGGTCCCGCCGACGCCCAGCTCTGGCACGACGTGCTTGAGTGGACCGAAGCCGAGCTCGGCCTCGCCGCGGGCACGATCCGCGTGAGCGTGCTCATCGAGACCGTTGGCGCCGCGTTTGCCATGGACGAGATCCTCTTCGCCCTGCGGGATCACATCACTGCGCTCCACGCCGGCAACTGGGACTACCTCTTTTCGATGATCAAAACGTTCGCCACTGATCCTGAGATGATCCTTCCTGATCGCGACTCGCTCGGCGCCACGACCCCGTTTATCCGGGCGTTCACCGAACTCCTCGTCTCCACATGTCACCGTCGCAATGCCCACGCCATCGGCGGCATGTCAGGGGTCATCCCCGACGAACTCGACCCGGCTCGAACCGCCGCGATGGTCCACAAGGTCATCGTCGACAAGCGCCGCGAAGCAGGCGATGGTTTCGACGGCACTCGCATCGGTCAGCCCGCCATCGTCGACATCGCGACCGCTGAGTTCGATCGCGTCCTGAGCTACCGGGCCAACCAGCTCGAAGTTCAGCGCGACGACGTCTACATCACCGCCAGCGACCTGCTCACCATCCACACGAGCCAAGGCGAGTGCACCGAGAGCGGACTTCGCACGGCGATCCGTACCGCCGTGCACTACACCGGCGAGTGGCTGGTCGGGATCGGCGCCGTTGCCATCGACGACCACCTCGAGGACACGGCGATGGCCGAATTGTGTCGCGCTCAGATCTGGCAATGGTGCCACCAAAAGGTCCGCCTCACCAACGGCGTCGTCGTTGACAACACGCTCCTGGACCGGCTCTTCGCCAAGGAACTCACCGAGCTTCGTGTCCACCTGGGCGAGCCCGCATGGGCCGACGGCCGCTACGAGCGAGCCGCCGAACTCCTGCGGACCTGGAGCTCGCTCGACGACCTAATCCCCTTCTTCCCGATCGCAGTGGCCAGCGACGCCTGACGCTGTGATCACCCCGAACTCCACAACAAGTACCAAGGAGACCATGAGATGACCCGCACCTTCGACGAACAGGTCGCAGCCCTCGAAAAAGACTGGGCCGAGAACCCGCGCTGGAAGGGCGTGACTCGCGACTACACCGCTGCGGACGTGGTGCGTCTTCGTGGCTCCGTCACCCCCGAGTACACGATGGCCCGCAACGGCGCCGAGAAACTCTGGCAGCAGACTAACGACATGGACTACGTCCATGCGCTCGGCACCATGACCGGTGGCCAGGCCATCCAGTACGCGAAGGCCGGTCTCCCCGCCATCTACCTTTCGGGCTGGCAGGTCGCCGGCGACGCCAACCTCGCCGGTCAGGTCTACCCCGATCAGTCGCTGTACCCCGCCAACTCCGTCCCGTCGGTCGTGGCCCGTATCAACAACGCCCTGCGTCGTGCCGACCAGATCGAGTGGAGCGAGACTGACGGCAACCCCAAGGTCGACTACATGCTGCCGATCGTCGCCGATGCCGAAGCCGGCTTCGGTGGCCCGCTCAACGCCTATGAACTCATGAAGGGCATGATCGAGTCCGGCGCCGCCGGCGTCCACTGGGAGGACCAGCTCAGCTCGGCCAAGAAGTGCGGCCACATGGGCGGCAAGGTGCTCATCCCGACCCAGCAGCACATCACCACCCTCAACGCCGCTCGCCTCGCCGCCGACGTTGCGGACACCCCCACCATCGTGTTGGCCCGCACCGACGCTCTCGCCGCGAACCTCATCACCACCGATGTCGACGAGCGCGACCAGGAGTTCCTCACCGGGGAGCGTTCGTCCGAGGGCTTCTACTACACCGAGCCCGGCATGGCGACGCCGATCAAGCGAGCGCTCGCCTACGCCCCGTACGCCGACCTGATCTGGTGCGAGACCGGAACGCCGGATCTCGAGCAGGCCCGCGAATTCGCCGAGGCGGTCAAGGCTGAGTACCCAGATCAGATGCTGAGCTACAACTGCTCACCATCGTTCAACTGGAAGGCACACCTCGACGACAGCACCATCGCCAAGTTCCAGCGCGAACTCGGCGCCATGGGGTACGCGTTCCAGTTCATCACCCTCGCCGGCTGGCACGCCCTCAACTACGCCGCCTTCGAGATCGGCAAGGGCTACACCGACTCCGACATGACCGCCTACGTCGACCTCCAGGAGCGCGAGTTCGCCTGCGAGTCCGAGGGCTACACCGCCGTCAAGCACCAGCGTGAAGTCGGTGCCGGCTACTTCGACCAGATCGCCACGATCGTGTCGGGGGGCAACGCCTCGACCCTCGCCCTCGAGGGCTCGACCGAGGAAGAGCAGTTCCACTGATTTGTAGCGGTAGCCGACGAACGCTGACCCCCAGCACATGCTAAGCGCGGAGACACGCCCCACACTCGTTGTGGGCTCTGCGAATGCAGCAACAACAGAGCAAACGAGGTGAACGCCACCGGCCCGTTAGGGCCGGCGGCGTTCACCGTTTCTCGCCGAACCGGGTCGGTCGACCGCCTACGCAGCGGCGATCAGCGGACCGCCTCGTACACGGGATGGCGCTGCTTCGCTTTGGTGAACACGATCTGGAACAGCTGGAGCGCCCGGACCCGGAAGCCGGCAGCCGATCCGAGCAGGTAGTACTCCCACGTCCGCTTGAAGTGGTCGCCGTAGTGCGGGATCTGGTCCCAGCGTTCGCTGATGTTGGCGTGCCACGCCATGAGGGTTCGGTCGTAGTCGGGCCCGAAGTTATGCACGTCCTCAATTGACCAGGCCTTCTCCGCCGCCCGCGAGATCTGGCCGAGTGACGGCAGCACGCCGCCCGGGAAGATGTACTTGTCGAACCACGGATCGGTGTGGGTTTTCCACTCGTTCGACCCGATGGTGTGGTGCAACATCATTCCGTTGTCGACGAGGAGACGATCGCACGTCTCGAAGAAGGGGCCGAGGTTGCGGGGTCCGACGTGCTCCATCATCCCGATCGAGGTGATGCGGTCGAACTCCCCCTCCATCTCCCGGTAATCCTTCTGCAGGATCGTCACCGGCAGCCTGACGGTGTTCTCGCGGGCAAGGGTGACCTGTTCAATCGCCGGGCTGATGCCGGTGACATGCACGTCGTAGCGACTGGCCGCGAACTGAGCGAAGCCACCCCAACCGCAGCCGATGTCGAGCAGACGCATTCCAGGCTCGAGCCCAAGTTTGCGGCAGATCAGGTCGAGCTTTGCCTCCTGGGCGGCATCAAGGTTCTCGGCATCGCGCCAATACGCGCACGTGTAAATCATCCGTTTATCGAGCATCCGCTCGAACAAGTCGTTGCCGATGTCGTAGTGGGCCTGGGCGTTCTTCTTCGCCCTCTTTTCGTCCTGGCGGTTACCGAATCGGCTCTGCAATGCAAGCTTGAGCAGTGCTGGCGACGGTTTCACATAGTCAGCGAGATTGGTCTCCTGAGCGACAGCGAGGAACTCATCGAGCCGGTTCGCCGTCCACCACCCCTTCTGGTAGGCCTCGCCTAGCCCCAACTCCCGATCGCGGATTACCCGCTTGTAGAACCGGTCGTCGTGAATGTGGATGTCGGCCGCGCCGCTGCCCCCGACGGTCACACCGATCTTGCCGAGCAGATCAGCAGCGAAGTGTGCTGCATCCATGGTTCCGGACTCCCTTTCCCCGACAACCGGAGGAGTTGTATCTTCCCGCACGGCTCGGTGGCTCTGCCACCCATCTTCGCGGTGGCGCCAATCCCGCACGCCAAACGCAGTCGCACCCCTGACAGGACTCGAACCTGCAACCGTCGGGGTAGAAACCCGATGCTCTATCCAGTTGAGCTACAGGGGCGCTGTAGAGGGTAGGCCCCCGGGGGTCGGTCCCGATACACTGCGCCTCCGCTTCGGCCTTCGGGTCGCAGCTTCACACCGGGCTCTTGAGTCCGGCGTGGTGGGCGTAGCTCAGTTGGTTAGAGCGCCTGGTTGTGGTCCAGGAGGTCGGGGGTTCGAATCCCCTCGTTCACCCGTAGAATTCTCCCCGGAGTAATTCCTGCACCTCTAGCTCAATTGGTAGAGCATCGGACTCTTAATCCGCAGGTTCTGGGTTCGAGTCCCAGGGGGTGTACCCAGCGTCCTCGCTGTGAGGACAACGCAAATCCCGGCCTCGTGGCCGGGATTTCGTCGTTTTGGGCATTGTTTCCGGGAACCACGGCGGTGGTTCGCTCCTCAACGATCCAGGCTCAGCCTCGGCGCACCTGGCCACCGGCGACGACGCGTGCGACATCGAGCGGATGCACGATGCCCGGCTCCGCCGCGCACACCTTGGGAATGACATTGACGATGCGGTTGGCGGCAGTGGCATTGCCGCCGCCAGCGGCGCCGGGTTCGCCGTGTTCGGTGCCGTGGACCTCGACGGTGAGATCTGGACGGCCAGAGACGGTGACGGCGTGCAGGCCCTGACCGGTGTGCGGCACGGGCCACTCAGGGGCGCACTCGTCGTCGATACGAGTGATGTGTTCCATCACGATCAGAGGGTGGCCATCGACGATGCCCTGCACCTCGAAACGGAAGGCACCCATGCCGCCCTTCTCGAAATCGCCCATGCCGGCGACGGTGACCGTACGTTCCAACGCCCGCTTCTCGACGACGGTGCGGATCTCGTCGATCGCAACACCCAGACCATCAGCGACGACACGAACGACAGGGCCCCACACCATCTCCAACGCGAAGTCGAGAAGCATCGGCGGAGTGGCTTCCATCGGCCCGCCGAAGCCGATCAGCGTACGAACCGCATCTGGCTGGTCGTAGAGCGCATAGTTGAAGATCTCGCGGCTGCGGATCTCGGTGATGTCGGCGCTCATTCCGGTGAGGAACAGCGGCAGGATGTCACAGATCCAACCCGGGTCAATGCCCGAGGCAAGAATCGACGAACCACCGTCGTGACAGGCCGCTCGGATCGGCTCGGCAAGCGCCGGCGGCGTCGAGGGCGGGTGATAAAGCGGGTAGAAGCTGGGGGTCACCACGTTCGTGCCGGCCCTCAACACGGCCTCCACCTCGGCCTGTGACTCGACGGGCCGAAAGTCGGAGTTCACCGTGTAGACGACAGCGTCGACGTCGGATGAACAGGCGAGATCGATGTCATCCGTGGCCGCGACGCCTAGCGGCTCCAGCCCGGCCAACGCGCCGGCATCGACACCGACCTTGTCCGGGTTGGCCACGATCACACCGGCCAGTTCGAGGTCTCGATGGGCGGCGATCGCCCGGATCGCTGGACGACCGACGTTCCCCGTACCCCACACCACTACTCGCGCCATCGTGACCTCCCTGCTACACCTGATCGTAGAAACTCCTGGCCTCGGTGTCAGATCCCGCCGGTTCTCGCCGACCGGCTATCCTCGGCGGCGACCGGCCACGTAGAACTTCGACCTCGCGCGATACTGCATGTGATCGATCGTGGCCCGCAGGCCGGAGAGGACCACCATGCAACTCGTCAACACCGAGACCATCCCCGGCTGGAACATCACCGAAGTGAAGGGGCTCGTCAGCGGGAACACCATTCGGGCAAAGCACCTAGGACGGGACATCGGTGCTGCGTTCAAGAACATGGCCGGGGGTGAGTTGAAGGCCTACACCGAACTGCTCGCCGAGTCGCGAGCCGAGGCCACCAGCCGCATGGTTGCCGAAGCGCAGGCACTCGGCGCAAGCGCAATCGTGAACGTCCGCTTCACGACCTCGACCGTCGCCGGCGGCGCAGCCGAAATGTACGCCTACGGCACCGCAGTGGTGGCGGTTCCGGCGCCGTGACCGGCGTCCTGATCCAACTGGCGGTCCCGCTGGTGTTGATCCTCGCGGCCGTCGGCGGTCGCGTCGCTCATCACCATCGCGGGGCCCACATCGAACGTCGCCGGGCCGACGTGGCCCACATCACCCTCTCCCCTCGTCCCACCTTTCCCGGACTCGACGAGCCGCGTCACGGCGAGCTCGTCGTAGACAGCGTCGTCATGGGCGCCGACTACATCCGCCAAGTCGTCGGCGCATGGCGAAACGTCGTTGGTGGAGAGATCCGTTCCTTTACCCCTGTGCTCGACCAGGCCCGCGCCGAGTCGAGTCTCCGAATGCTCGAGGCCGCAAACGCAAAGGGAGCAGTTGGCGTCATCAACGTGCGCTTCGAGGCCGTTCGGATCAACAACAACGCAAGCGAACTCCTCAGCTACGGGACCCTCGTCTACTAGACGGCGACACGAGTCACATCGTGGAGCCGCGGCGCGAACTCGGATCAGACCTAGGCTCGGCTGTTCCCTTTTGGAAGTAGCGCAATGAGCGAGTCCGACGCCCCCACCATTGAGCCCGAGCAGGACGGTTTCGCCGCGCTCGGTCTCCGAGAACAACTCCTCGCCCGACTCGTCGAGCTCGGCTACGAAGAGCCCACCCCTATCCAAGCCCAATCGATCCCCCACCTGCTGACCGGCGTCGATCTGCTCGGACAGGCTGCAACCGGCACCGGAAAGACGGCAGCGTTCGCCCTCCCCATTATCGAGGCGATCGCGTCAGACTCGCCGGCCGTGCCCCAGGCGCTCGTCGTCGTCCCGACCCGAGAACTCGCCGTCCAAGTTAGCGAAGCCATGCACACCTACGGCCGAGGTCAAGGTCTCAAGGTCGTGCCGATCTACGGCGGCCAGCCCATCCCCCGCCAACTGCAGGCACTCCGCCGCGGCGTGCATGTCGTCGTCGCCACCCCCGGCCGAGCGATTGACCACATCCGTCGCGGCTCACTCGAACTTGATGACATCCGCACCGTCGTGCTCGACGAGGCCGACGAAATGCTCGACATGGGCTTCACCGAGGACATCGAGACGATCCTTGAGGAAACACCCGCCGAACGGCAGACGGTGCTGTTCTCGGCGACCATGCCGCCCCGGATCCAAAAGATCGCCGAGACCTACCAGCGCAACCCCGTACTCGTGAAGATCGCGGCGGCCGACACGGCCGCCGAACGCGCTCGCGTGCGCCAGACCGCGTACGTCGTAATGCGCCAACACAAGGCCAACGCACTCGGTCGCGTCCTCGACATGGAAGCCCCCGTCGCCACCATCGTCTTCTGCCGCACCCGGGGCGAGGTCGACGAACTCGCCGCCACGATGAACGGCCGCGGCTACCGGGCCGAAGCTCTGCACGGCGGCATGGATCAGCAACAGCGCGACCGTGTCATGGGTCGCCTCAAGGACGGCACCGCCGAACTCCTCGTCGCCACTGACGTCGCCGCTCGCGGTCTCGACGTCGACACCCTCACCCATGTCGTCAACTACGACGTGCCCTCTTCACCGGAAAGCTACGTCCACCGCATTGGCCGAGTGGGACGGGCTGGCCGCGAGGGCGTGGCGATCACACTCGCCGAGCCCCGTCAGCGTCGGCTGCTCCAGAACATCGAGCGACTCACCAAGCAGGAGATCGACATCCAGAAGATCCCCACGGTCGGTGATCTCCGGACCCGCCAGATCGAGGCCACCGTCGACGCGATCCGTGAAGCAACGCTGAGCGACGACCTCGAGGACTACGAACAGGTGTTATTCGAGCTCGTCGCCGACGGCAACCCTGACCGCGACGTCGCCCTCGCAGCCATCAAGCTCTTCCATCAGGCACGGGGCGCCACCATCGACGAAGTCGAAATCCCTGACGCATCAGAACGCAAGCCGCGTGACCGCGACCGTGGCACGCGAGACGGCGGCAAGGACCGCAAGGGCGGTCCGAAAGGCCAAAAGCGTGGCAATGTCGGCCCCGGCACCGGGCTGATCTACGTCGGGGTCGGTCGGCGGGGTCATATCCGCCCCGGCGATCTCGTCGGCTGTATCGCCAACGAGACAGCGCTGACCGGCCGAGACATCGGACCAATCCAAATTTCCGACCATTACTCGGTCGTGGGCGTGCCCGAGGCCGACGTCGAGTCGACGATCGCGGCAATCAACGGCACGACAATCCGAGGGAAGAGGGCCAAGGCCCGCCGCTTCGTCGAGAAAGACTGACACCGCATCTCGTTGTTCTGCCGCCAGAGATCGGCCAGATGAGCTCCGGCTCAGCTGCGATCGAGCCGGCCCAGGATCTCCCGGAACGCCTCAGCATCCTCGGGGCTATTCACCGGAACGGAGAACTCGACCCGATCCAGGCGAGAGGCGAAACGCTCGTTGAGTTTGTCGGCGATCTGGTCGTAGGTCCCGATCGTTGCGATCGTGTGGAGCATGTCGTCATCGACAAGATCCGGCATCTCCTCCCACCGGCCGGCCCGGCTGTACTCGCTCGCCTCGCGGGCCCGCTCCTCCCAGCCGTGGATGGCAAACGCCCGTCGGTACGACGGCGTCGACAAATAGAACGCACACCGGGCTCGCACCGTACGGATCACCGGTTTGAGACGCTCCTCGTCGGGGGCCGTGCCGACCAACGGCTTGAGACAGACCTCGACCTCGTCGACATCGCGACCGGCGCGAGCCGCACCCCGAGCCAGATTCGGCAGCACCTCCTCGTCGATGTACTTCGTCGTCACCACAGGATGAAGCCGGATGCCGTCGGCACACTCCCCCGCCATCGCCGTCATATTCGGACCGATCACGGCGACATGAACCGGGATGTCGGGGTGCTCGATCGGGCCCGGGTCGAACAGCGGCACCATAAGGTTGAGTGTGTAGTGCTCGCTCTCGAACTCGAGCGGCGTGCGATCCTGCCAGCACCGCCAGATGGCTCGCATCGCACCGATGTAGTCACGCATCCACGGTGCAGGAGCGTGCCATTCCAGGCCGAAACGACGCTGAATGTGAGCACGTACCTGCGTACCCAGCCCCAGCATGAAACGACCCTCACTGAGCTTCGCCAACGACCAAGCCGACATCGCCGTAGCGGTCGGGCTTCGGGGAAACGCCATGGCGACCGACGTCCCGAGCTGGATCCGCTCGGTTGTCGTGGCACCGAGGGCCATCATCTGGAAGGGGTCGTCCTTGGTCTCCTCGACGAGCACCGCATCGAGACCGATCTCCTCTGCGACCTTCGACAACCGGGCGAAGTCCCGAATGTCGAGCGGGGTGTCGGGTTCACGCAGCCCAGGATCGAGCTTGCCGAGCGGGAGCAGCGATTCGATCTTCATCGCCGCCGACCGTAGTCCGGCTGGCGTGTACGGTCCCGTTGCGCACCCAGGCAACCAAGCGTCAGATCTACGTCAAGGAGTTCGTCCAGATGATCCCTTTCCTCGCCGCCGACGACGGAGCGGCCTGCACAGCACAACAGTTCCTCATCGACGGAGGTCGATTCTGATGATTGACATCGTGGACGATGGTCGGGTTCGTACCATGACGTTTCAGCGGCCCGAGGCCAAGAACGCAATGAACACCGAGATGTGGGATGGCACCACCGAGGCATTCCTCGCCGCCGCCGACGACCCAGGTGTCGCTGTCGTCGTGCTCACCGGCAGTGAGGACTCCTTCTCGGCCGGCCAGGACCTGATCGAGATGGCCCAGCTCGCCGCCGGTAACGGTCCCGAGCAAAAGCACGGCTTCGCCGGCCTGTGCCGCACCCTGATCGACTTCCCGAAGCCGCTGATCCTCGCAGTCAACGGCCTCGGCCTCGGTTTCGGAACGACGATCCTCGGCCTCTCCGACCTCGTCTTCGCCTCGACGAACGCCCGTTTCAAGTGCCCGTTCACTGCGCTCGGAGTCGCTCCCGAACTCTCGAGCAGCATGACCTTTCCTCGCCTCCTCGGCCGTCAAAACGCAAGCTGGATACTGATGAGCAGCGAGTGGATCAGTGCCGAACGCGCCAAGGACATGGGCCTGGTCTTCGAGTTGTGCGAGCCGGCCGACCTCATGGATCAGGCCATGGCGGCTGCCCACACCCTCGCAACGAAGCCGATCAGTTCGCTGATCGAGACAAAGGCGACCATCGTCGAGCCGATGCGCGACGCCATGCTGGCAGCCCACGAACGCGAGAACGCCGCCTTCGCCAAGCTGATGGGCACGCCGGCCAACATCGAGGCGATGACCGCCTTCGCCGAGAAGCGCGAACCGAATTTCGACGGGATCGAGGGCGGATGATCGACCGCCCCGACGCCGCGCTGCTGCTGGAGGCAATGGCGGCGACCCTCACCGACAAGGTGATGCCGGAACTCTCGGGTCGCGCCCAGCACCAGGCGCGCATCGTCGCCAACCTGTGTCGCGTCGTGGCACGGGATCTGGCCGACGATGCCACCGACACCACGGCAGCGCTCACTGCCCTCCTCGGGACCGAAGGTTCCCTCGACGACCTCGCAGCGACACTCGACCACCACCTCGCTGCAGGCGAACTCCTCGACGAAGCGCTCCCACTCCTCTTGGCCGACGCCGCCCGGCGCGCCGAGGTCGCCAAGCCGGGCTACACCGATGACACGAGCTGAACAGATCGCCACCGATCTCGGCGAGCTCGTCGGCGCCGAGGTCCGCATCACCGGCATGGCCTCGGTGGGTGCACAGCGCGCCACGTTCTTCATCGACATCCTCGACGGCACTACGAGCACGCCGGCGGTCGCCCAAGTGAGCGCCAGCGTTCTGGGCTCGGTACCCGCTTCAGCGGAGGCCGACATGCTCCGCCTGGCCGATCGCGCCGGCGTGCCAGTACCCGACGTCATCGCCGTTTCCGACGACCTCCCCAGCGTCGGCGCCCCGGCGCTCGTCGTCAGCCGCGTCGAGGGACGCACCGTGCCTCGGCACATCCTGCGTGGATTGACCGATGAGGCGGCGGGTGAATCGCTCGCTCGCCAATGCGGCGAAGCGTTCGCCCGACTCCACACCATCGGTGAGGCCCAGGCGCCTGCGTCGCTCCCTCGCCTCTCCCACACCGCCTATGTCGACGACCTTGAGGCAAAGCTCGACGTACTCGACAACGTGCGACCCGCCGTTCGAGCCGGGTTGGCCTGGCTGCGGGCAAACCCGGTACCCGAAGCGCCGATCACGCTCGTCCACGCCGACTTCCGCAACGGCAACATGATCGTCGACGACAATGGACTTGCGGCAGTGCTCGACTGGGAACTCGCCCAGGTCACCGATCCTATGCAAGACCTTGCGTGGATGTGCCTGCGCTCCTGGCGCTTCGGCAACGACGCCAAACCAGTCGGGGGTTTCGGGTCCGTCACCGCACTTCGCTCCGGGTATGAGGCGGCGGGCGGTAGCTGGCGCGACGACGCCGTTCACTGGTGGTCGGTAGCGCGATGCGCCTGGTGGGCGATCGGCCTCGCTGGTCAGGCTGCCGCATTCACCAGTGGCCTCACCGATGCGATCATGCTGGCCGCGAGCGGGCGACGGGTGCCAGAACTCGAATACGACCTGCTCCGCCTGATCGCTGACGCCCCCACCGACTGATTCGGCAACGACCCCAGGGCGGCGAGAGCCTCCTGGCATCCTCCTTGTCGCGCCGACGTACGACACGATTCGCGAGTACACCTGCCGTATGGAAGATCCGGCGTTTATCGCCGAAATCCGCGTCTCGCCGGGCGACGAGATGCTGATCGACAACCATCGCGTCATGCACGGTCGCACGGCATTCGATCCATCTTCGGGAAGTCACATCCGGCTTTGCCACGTGCCCCGCAACGAGTTCCCCGGCCTTTGGCGCAAGCTTGAGCGGCGCCTTGCCCCTGCCGACCATGACCTCCACCTACCCCAGGGGCTCACTCACCTGATCGATCGGGATCTCGATCGGCATTTTGCTGTGCCGGGTTGCGTTCTCGCCGTTACCAGCATCGAAACCGCAACGGTGACAGCTGGCTAACGTCGTCTCGATGCGGTGCCTCTGGCGGTTGATCAGCATGTTCGTCTGCACGTGTCTTCTGTCGACCCTGGCCGCAACGCCTACGGCCGCTGACCCCGTCACCGATGCGCTTGAGGCCACCGATCTCTCCCCTGACGAGCTCATGGCCGCGTTTGACGATGCCATCCTCACCGGCCTGCAACCGATGATCGGGCCGCCGCCCTCGATCACCGGCAACGCGGAACTGGACAACCGCATACGAGAACTCGCCGAGGCCCGCGGCTACGAGCGCCGAGCTGAACCATCCATCCCCCTCACCCGCACCGATGGCCGCTTGCTACAGCCCCAGGCTGTAGCGGCGTGGGAGGCGCTCCGCACTGCGGCGGGGAATGCTGGCCACTCGATCACGCTGACGTCGGCATACCGCAGCGCAAGGCATCAGGCGTGGATCTTCCGGAGCCGACTGGCTGGGACCTCCGACGCTGCCCTCGGCACCCTCCTCGAAACCGTGGCAGCACCGGGCTACAGCAAGCACCACACCGGCTATGCGATCGACCTCCGTTCGGGCAACTCCGTGCTGTTCGACTTCGCTACAACGCCCGCCTATGCGTGGCTGTCCGCCAATAACTTCGCGAACGCCAAGGCTCACGGATGGATGCCCTCCTACCCCTTCGGCATCGACGACCAAGGCCCAGACCCCGAACCGTGGGAGTTTGTCTGGGCAGGCGCCGTCAACATCATCTGCGCGGATTTCACACCCCGCGAGGGGAATCCGTTCTGCGACATGCTCGACTCGATCTTTGTCAACGACGTGGCATGGCTCCACCAGACCAAGATCACCACCGGCTGCACCGAAATTCGTTTCTGCACCCAGCGAGCCGTCACTCGCGCGGAGGGCGCAACCTTTCTTTGGCGGCTCTTCGGCCGGTCGTCACCCTCCCAACCCGTCGGGTTCGACGATGTCGCTGAGGGAACGTTCTACGCCAACGCCGTCGCCTGGATGTTCGAAAACAACATCACCACCGGCACGAGCCCGACCACATTTTCGCCGTCCGACCCACTCACAAGGGCCCAGTTCGTGACCTTGCTGTGGCGAGCGGCAGGGCAGCCCACGCCTGCCGGGCCACACCCGTTCGAAGACGTCGGGGCCGCTTCGTTCGCGAACGATGCCGTCGCCTGGGCAGCCGGTGAAGGCATCACCAGCGGCACGACACGGACGGCTTTCTCTCCCTCTGACACAGTCACCCGCGATCAAATCGCTGCGTTCCTGCGCCGCTTCATCGATCTTGTGCCTCTCTAGGAGCTGCGGCAGCACACAGTGGATGCGATCTCACTGATACACCAGACGATCTGCGCAGCGACCCTCGTGAGGGTGTCCGCAACGTGCCAGGATTATGGTTGTCGCATGGCCGTTTCCCTCAACGAGCTCACCTTCGACAACCGGTTCACCGATGACCTCCCCGGCGATCCGATGGATCTCAACCAGCCCCGAGAGGTGCACAACGCGGCATACAGCCGGGTGCGGCCCAAGGCAACCACGTCGCCAAAGCTACTGGCGCACTCGCCCGAGGTGCTGGCCGATCTCGGCCTCGACGCGCGGATTGCCAACACCGACGAGTTCGCCCTTGTGTTCTCAGGGAATGCCACCCTTGCTGCGATGGAGCCGTACGCGATGGCCTACGGCGGTCACCAGTTCGGGCACTGGGCCGGCCAGCTCGGCGACGGCCGAGCGATCGCCCTCGGCGAAACCGTCACCGACGACGGCGCCCGCCACATGCTCCAGCTGAAAGGCGCCGGCCCCACGCCCTACAGCCGCCGGGCCGATGGCCTCGCCGTGCTCCGCAGCTCCGTACGCGAATTCCTGTGCAGCGAAGCGATGCATCACCTCGGTGTGCCCACGACTCGTGCGCTGAGCCTCACCACCACCGGCGACCAAGTGATGCGCGACATGTTCTACGATGGCCACCCCGCATGGGAGACCGGTGCCGTGGTGTGCCGCGTTGCTCCGTCATTCATCCGGTTCGGCACGTTCGAACTCCCGATGTCACGCGACGACGGCGAACTCCTCCAAGCCCTGGCCGACCACACGATCGGGCTGCATTTCCCAGAGATCGCCGACGGCCGCACCGGCGGCTTCGGAGCCGCTGACTACGTCGCCTGGTTCCGTGAAGTCTCGAAACGCACTGCCGAGATGATCGTGCATTGGCAACGGGTCGGGTTCGTTCACGGCGTGATGAACACCGACAACATGTCGATTCACGGCCTAACGATCGACTACGGCCCATACGGCTGGCTCGAGGACTACAACCCCGGCTGGACCCCGAACACCACCGACCGCGAATACAAGCGCTACCGATTCGGTGCACAGCCACACATTGGCCAGTGGAACTGCACCCAGCTCGCCAACGCGATCTATCCGCTTGTCGGCGAGGGCGAGCCGCTCCAAGAGGCGCTCGAGACCTACGTCGACGTGTTCA
>PBTQ01000019.1 GCA_002729125.1 Acidimicrobiaceae bacterium
AGTGACGTCGAACGATCGAGTGAACGTATCATCGAACTCCTGGCGGCTTCGGTCGCCGGCGTTGGCTCGAACAATGCCTGGCTGGGCGGCGGGCAGGCCGTGATCGTGCTGACGCCGGACCACATTGGTGAACTGGCCGCGGCCGGCCACGATCGGTCATCGACTGCCGGGGCGATCGTCGAGCGGGCCACGACTCGCGATGGTCAGCCTGCGTTCGAGTCGGTCGGCGATGTCCTGCTCGTCGCCGCCGGTGGGTCCGGGCTCTACAGCTATGTCTTCCCGACCTGGTGTGCAGGGGCGAATCGCAACCGGGCCGTCACCCGTCCGATCGACATCGGTCAGGCATGCGCCATTCCCGGGCGCTGATCGCTCGTCAACCGGCTTCGGTCGTGTAGGCGTCGAGGGTTGCCTGGACGATTTCGCCGAAGCGGTCTGGGTCGTCGATTGCGGACGGGTCGACCATGATCCCGATGTCGAGGCTGCCCTCGCGCGACATCACGGTCGCGTTGCACGCTGCGCCGGCGACCGGCCCGATCGGGAAGGTCCCGAGGACTTGAGCGTCGCCGGCGAAGATCGGCACTGGAGCACCGCGAATATTGCTGGTGACAACGTCGATTCGGGCGCCCTGGTTGCGACCAAGGCGAGTCAGCACCGGCGTCGGGATGAGGGCGGCGAGTGCGCTGATTGCGCTGAGGCCGGGCTCGCCGCCGGAGGCATCAGACGGTGCCATTGCGTTGCTGAGTGCAGCGAAGCGCTCGTCGGGAGTGACGCCTGCCCCCGGGGCCCGGACCTTGATCGGCACGAAGGCGTTGCCGCCCGCCCCGGAGCCGGTCCGGGTGCTGCGGACGAACGACATCGCCACCGACCGGGGCTCGGTGCCTCGTTCGGCGTGGTAGGCGATGGCTGCATCGGCGAGAGCGGTGACGTAGAGATCGTTGATCGTCCCACCACGTGCCTTGGCCGTGGCGTTGGCTGCCGAAAGCGATATCTGGGCGGTGACGAAGTAGCGCCCGCCGGAGCGGCGCGTCCAAAGTTCCGACGTGCTGTCGAGGTAGGGATCGCCGGTTAGCTGGTCGATCACCGTGCGAATGGTGTCGAGCGCCTGGCCTGCCGTGCGTTGGGCTCGGGCCGGATCAGCACCGATGAGTGCGAGTTCAGCGGCGGTCGATTTCGCCAGACCGACAGGACCGGCGAGCGCTGACCAGATGACGTCAGCGGCATCGGGGAGATCGTGGTCGGTGGCGGAGGCTCGCCACTCGCAAAGGGTGGCATCGAGGTCGGTATCGGGCGGAGGGGCCGTGTCGGGCTCGTGCGTAAGGAAGATCTCCGCCATGCGAAGACCGCCGATGCCGTCGGCGACCGAGTGATGCAGGCGGGCGATCAACGCACCCGAGCCATCGGCGAGGCCGGTGACGAGCACGATGCGCCACGGCGGATGACCCGCTGGGAACGGGGTCATGTGGATCTCGGTGGTGAGGTCGAGCAGCGCTCGGCGATCGCCGGGCGCCGGGACCGCGACCTCGACGACGTGGTTCGTCAGGTCGAAGTTTGGATCGATCTCCCAGCGCAGTGCTTCGAGCGGACGGGCAGCGTCGACGACCCGCTCGACGAGGCGAGGCATGGAAGGGATTCCGGCCGCCACCTTGCGCCGGAGAAGGTCGAGATCCACGGGCCGGTCGAGTACCGCCAGCAGGCTGCCGCTGGGATCGAGCCACGGGTCGGCGCCGATGCGCCACATCAGCGCTTCGTCATCCGACATGGTCGGTTCGAAGTCGTCGGTCGGCGTGCCGCTCATCGTCGCCTAGCGGCCCGTGAAGCCGAGGTCGTCGGTCTTGCCCGCCGGGAACGTGCGTACGAGTTCCTCCGCCGTCGGGTCGTAGGGCTGCCGTGCCCGCTCGGGAAGCAGGGCGCTCAGCGCGTGCATGATGCGCTCAGTGTCGCGTTCGACGCTTCGGTATTTGAGGTCGACCGGCGGGCCGACCGTGGCGGTGACCTCGGGCTGATCCTGGAGGTTAAAGGATGGCAGTGTTGCGCTTCGTGGCCAGACCTCGTCGGTGCCCCAAAGTCCGACTGGAATCACGGGTGCCCGTGTCATTGCTGCGAGCCGGGCCGCACCCCAACGCCCTTTCAGCACGGGGTCGAAGAACGCCTGGCCTCGTGGAATCGTGCCCTGCGGAAACATCACGACGACGTCGCCACCTCGGACGGCGGCCGCTGCGGCGTCGAATGCGCCTTCGTCACCCGTGCCCCGGTCGATCCGGATTCCACCGCCCGCTTGCAGGAGCGGACCGATCACGGGAATTTCGAAGACTTCCTTTTTGCCCAGGTAGCGGCCGTTGCGGCCTGCCTTCGCAACCGTCGTGATCATCACAGGCGGGTCGAAGTAGCTGCGGTGGTTGCCGACGATGATCGCGCCGCCTTCGCGAGGCATGTGTTCGAGTCCTGAGACGGTGACGTCGGCGTTGGGAATGAGTTCGGGCCGCAGGAACGGACGGAACAGGTCCTGGAGTTCGAGGCCACCCATGGTCGGCACACCGTCGGGCTTGTTGAGCGAACGGATCGGCCAGCCGTTGAGAGCGGCAGTGGCGGCAAGCCGGGCGTCGGGGTTGACGGCGACGGCGTGACCGACGAAGTCGAGTAGGGGCGAGTCGTAATAGCTATCGGAGTACGCCCAACAGCCCGCCGGATCGACGTCTCGCTCGGCACACCACCGCAGCACGGCGTCTCGTTTGCCCGGACCCCAGACGATGTCGCCATCGACCCGGCCAGTGAATGCGCCGTCGGCCTGGGTCCATCTCGTGGCGATGACGTCGTCGATGCCGAGGAGGTCGGCGAGGGGCCGAACAAGGTGCTCCGGAGTGGTGGTGGCGAGCACGAGGGTGCGTCCCGCATCGCGATGCATGGCGAGCTCGGCGCGAGCAAAGTCGGATACATGCTCCGCGATCTCGGCGGCGGCCGGTCCGGTGGCGGCGATCACCGCATCGACCGGCCAGCCGACGGCCGCACGTGGAGCGAGCTTCGCCGACCGGCCCACGATCGCCGACTCACCGACGAGTTCGAAGACCTTGAAGGCGAGGTCGGTCAGGGTTCCGTCGACCGGGGTGCCGAACCCGGCTGCGGAGAGGTGGCGCTGAAAGATCTTGGGCGACGCAACCGAAACGAGGGTGCGGTCGAGATCGAAGAACGCAGCAGTGGGGGCGGACATGCCCGTTCAGTCTGACAGTTCCGCACGATTCACGAGAGAGCGGGCACCTGGGGTACAAATGAACGTCGGTTCGGCGCGTTTCTGAAGGGGTTTCGAGGTATGTACATCGGGTACGACGAGAAACAGGAGGCGCTCCGAAAGGAGCTGCGCGACTACTACAACGAACTGCTCACGCCCGAGATCCGGGATGCGCTTGCGGCCGAAGAGGGAACTGGCCCGGTGCACCGAGAGATCGTCGGCAAGATGGGACGCGACGGTTGGCTGACGGTCGGGTGGCCCGAGGAGTACGGCGGTCGTGGCTACTCCGCCGTCGAACAGTTCGTGATGTTCGACGAGTCCGTGGCCATTGGCGCACCGATCCCGATGCTCACGGTCAACACCGTCGGTCCGACCCTGATGCAGTACGGCACACGAGAGCAGAAGGACTTTTTCCTGCCGAAGATCTCTCGCGGGGAGATCACCTTCTGCGTCGGTTACTCCGAACCCGATGCCGGCACCGACCTCGCCTCGCTGCAGTGCCGAGCCGTTCGCGACGGGGACGAGTTCGTCATCAATGGCCAGAAGACCTGGACCTCGCTCGCCAGGGATGCCGATTACATCTGGCTCGCGGCACGAACGAACCCTGACGTGAAGAAGCACAAGGGCATCTCGCTCTTCTGCATCCCGATGGACACTCCCGGGTTGTCGATCGAACCGCTCCATCTCCTCAGCAGCCACAACATCAACCACACCTTCTTCGATGACGTCCGTGTGCCGGCCTCAACCCTGATCGGTGAGGAGAACGGCGGCTGGGGGCTCATCACCTCCCAGCTCAACCGTGAGCGCGTGACGATCTGTTCCTCGGGCATGGTCACCAAGGCACTCGAGGAGACGATCGAGTTCGCCAAGAGCACCCAACTCGCCGATGGCGCGACGCTGATCGACAAGGCCTGGGTGCAGCGCAACCTGGCCGAAGTCACCGCCGAACTCGAGTTCCTCCGCTTGATGAACTGGAAGGTGGCTTGGGAGGTCGCCACCCACATCGACGGCAAGGAACTCGACGAACTCGATTTCGAGCACATGAAGGCGTTCATCGCCGATTCATCCAGCGTGAAGGTCTTCGGTACCGAGTTCTTCCACCGGTCGTACCGCAAGCTGATGGAGATCTACGGACCGCAGGCGACGATCGCCAAGGGTTCGATCGGCCACCTCACCCGTCTCGAGATGCAGTACCGGTCGACCATCATCCTCACCTTCGGCGGTGGCACCAACGAGATGCAGCGGGACCTCATCTCGCAATTCGGACTCGGCTACCCGAAGGCGGATCGCTGATGGACTTCACGCTCGACGACGAACAGCAGGCGATCCACGACATCACGAAGCATGTGCTCGGTGACCTGTCGACCCACAGTCGCCTGAAGGATCTCGCTGTTGCCGACGACCATGTCGACTGCGACGCCTGGGCCACCCTCGCCGAAGCCGGTGTGGTCGGTGCCTCGATCCCCGAGGCCCATGGCGGCGCAGGGCTCGGCTTCCTCGCCACGGCGATGGCGCTGGAGGTCGCCGGCTACCACGCCTCGCCGATCCCGCTCCTCTCCACGATCGTCATGGGTGCGATGCCAATCGCCGAGTTCGGAACCGACGCCCAGCAGGCCGCCTGGCTGCCCCGCATCGCCGAAGGCTCGCTTCTTTGCGCTGTGGCGCTCTACGAGCAGGGCACCACGCCGGGTGAGCCGCTCACCACTGTCCGCGCCGACGGCGACGGATTCGTGCTCGACGGTGTAAAGCCGATGGTCGATCAGGGTCTTGAAGCCGGTCTACTCGTCGTGCCGGCCCGCCTCGAAAACGGATCGGTCGGCGTGTTCCTCGTACCCACCGACGCAGATGGTGTGACTCGCCAGCGAGTCGAGGTCACCACCGGACGTCCGCAGGCTCATGTCACCCTCGCTGGTGTGGCAGTCGATGCCGAAGCGCTCCTCGGTGGTCCTGACGAAGACGCTGCGGCGATCATCCGTTGGATCGAACAGCGGGCTACCGTCGGCATGTGCATGCTCATGTCAGGTGCAGCTCGCGCCTCGATCGAGCTCGCCGCCGAGTACACGAAACAACGACAGCAGTTCGATCGTCCGATCGCGACGTTCCAGACCGTGTCGAACCGGGCCGGTGACTCCTACATCGACGCCGAGGCGATCACACTCACCGCCTGGCAGGCGGCTTGGCGTCTCGACGCTGGCCAGCCCGCCGACGATCAGATCTCGATCGCCGCGTATTGGGCGGCGGTCGGCGGCTACCGAGTCGTGCACGCGGCCGTCCACGTCCACGGTGGGGTCGGCGTGGATCGCGACTATCCGTTGCACCGGCACTTCCTGCTCGCCCGCCAACTCGAGCTCACGCTGGGCAACGGCGAAGAGCATCTCGTCACCCTCGGCCGTTCTATCGCTGCCGCACCCGTCTAGGCCTCACCCGTCGGCGCGGTCGGTCGGGCCGCGGAAACATCACCAAGCGTGAAACCAATCGGCCCCAGCTGACGGTTACTCGATCACACCCCGCTCGCGCAGATCGGCGAGCATTTCGGCGTTGAGCCCGAGCTCACGACCGAGGATGTCATCGTTGTGTTCGCCGAGCCAGGGCACCCGTGTCTCCGGGCCTTCGGCCATCCGGCTGAGCTTCACGGGATTGCCGGGGATCAGCACCGGCTCACCACCCCCGGGCGGCTCCATGGCGACGAGCATGTTGCGGACTGCCACATGCTCGTCCGCGACGATGTCGGCCGGGGTGTAGCTCTCGCCGACGGCAAGACCCTCGGCCGCAAGAGCGGTGACCGCCTCGCGGTTGGTCATCGCTGCGGCCCAGCGTTCAACGTCGGGGCGGATCACGGTGGCGAAGTGGTCGCGCCAGCCTTCCCTCGTGGCAAGGCGTTCGTCGGTGAGCCATTGACCATTGCCGGTGACGTCGGCGAGCTTTTCGAACTGATGCTCGCGCACACACTGCACGATGAAGTGCCCTTCGCCGGCGGCGAAGGTTTCGATGATGCCGACGGCGCTCTCGGCCTCGCCGGCGATGCCCATCGAGTAGAAATTCGTGACGAGGTCGGTCATCGCAACGGCCGCATCGAGCATGGCGATGTCGACGTACTGGCCTTCGCCGGTGGCGTCACGGTGGCGAAGGGCGGCGAGTACCCCGATCACGCCGAACAGGGCGGAACTGATGTCGCCGAGGGCCCCGACTGGATTCACGATCGGCGGCCGCTCTGGCAGTCGCTTGTATTCATAGATGCCCGACATGCCCTCGACCACTGCCGCATAGGCAGCCCGGTGGATGTGCGGCGACGCAGGATCGTTCCCGAAGCCGGAGACCGAGAGGTAGATCGCAGCGGGATTGATCGCCTTGACGGCGTCGTATCCAATCCCGAGGCGGTCGGCGGTACCGGCTTTGAAGTTCTCGCACACGATGTCGGCGGTCTTCGCCAGTTCGAGGCACAAACGCACACCTTCGTGGTCCTTCAGATTCAGGGTCACCGAGCGTTTGTTGAGGTTGTTGCGCAGGAAGGTGGCACCCACCCGACGCCCGTCCGAGTCGTCGATCGCCGGCATCGAGCCGCGGCCCGAGTCACCGGTGCCGGGCGACTCAACCTTCACCACGTCCGCACCCAAGCGGGCAAGGAGTTGGGTCCCGAAGGGGAGGGCGGCCATCTGTTCGATTGCCAGGATCCGGATTCCGGCGAGCGGTTTGGGTTGGTCGGCGGCCGCCTCGTTGGCGATGTCGCCGAGACGCATGTGCGGGGTGTCGGCCATGACTCGCAGTCTGGCTCAGGCGGCCCGGCGGCGCACAAACCTCGTGTGCGCTGCCGCTAGGTCATCCTCGCTCCGGGTGGGAGCGATCGCTACCCTGCGCGCCGTGGAGATCGGAGGCGACCGGTATCGGACGGTGGGAGGGGTGCATCGCATCCCGATCGACGGTGTACTCGGCACGGTGGTGCTCGCCGGGCTGGAGGCGGTCGGCCCCGACGCCGCAGCACTGCTCGACCATGTGGGCGCCGAGACGATGGTCTGTCTCCAGACCGATGCTGAGATCGACCGGCGCTATCCGCCGTATCTGGAGTGGCTGGCCGATCCCGAGCCCCATGAGGCGCTCCGCCTCCCGATCGAGGATCACCTCGTGGCACCCGACGGTCCCATGACCTCACTCATCGAGGCGATCGTCGAGCGCGTCAGCTGTGGCGGAGGTGTGGTCGTGCACTGCGGGGCCGGTTGGGGACGCGCCGGACTCGTCGGGGCGCTTGTGCTCGTCTCGTATGGCGCCACGGTGACTGAGGCGCTCGACCGTGTTCGCGCCGCCCGGCCGGCTGCCGGGCCACAGTCCGATGAGCAGGGTCAGCAGCTGGTTCGCCTCGCTCCGGTTGTCAACGAGCGGACAACCCGAGGCTGAGCCTCAGGAGCCGTAGCGACGCACGTCGGGCCCGATGAACGCCTCAAATTCCGCAAGAACCTCGCCATCGTTCGCATGGCGACCGGTCTCGTGCTTGCTGAAGATCGTGGTGCCGTCGACGATGACATCGAAGACGCCGCCTCCACCGGTGACGAGGGTGAGATCAGCGATGACGTGTTGGTAGTTCGTCAGCAGATCCGAGACCGCGCTCACGGCGCAGGCTGAATAATCTCAAGGGACGCAGTAGGTGATCTCGACCGTGTGGCTCATGCCGATGAACCTAGTGCAGCGGCGGGTCAGTCGGGCCACGCTGCGATGGGCGCAAACGTCGCGTTGAGGGCGGCAGCGAAGGCGTCGGGGGAAACGACGACTTCGAGCCCGCGGCGGCCACCGCTGCAGAACACCTCATCCAGCACCGTCGCCCATTCATCGACGAATGTCTCCAGGATCTGCTTTTGCCCAAAGGGACTGATCCCGCCGATTACGTACCCCGAGCGTCGCTCGGCCTCGATCGGATCGGTCATCCTCGCCTTCTTCGCCCCGGCTGCCGCTGCGATCGCCTTGAGGTTGAGCGTGCACGAGACCGGCACGACACCGATTGCGTTTCGTCCGTCGTCAAGTGTGACCATCAGTGTCTTGAACGTCCCGTCGGGATCGGTGCCGAGGGCCTCGACGGCCTCGATGCCGAACGAGGCGTGATCGGGATCGTGGTCGTAGTGGACGACGCGGTGCTCGATGCCGAGTCGTCGAAGTATGTCGATCGCGGGGGTCACACGGCTATGGTGCCGCACATGGCTGAGATCACGCTCGGGGGGAACCCCATCAACACCAACGGCGACCTTCCTGCAGCAGGCGCCCTCGCACCCGACTTCACCCTCACCAAGGCTGACTGGACCCCGGTGAGCGCCGCTGATCTGACCGGTCAGCGAGTCGTCATGAACATCTTCCCCTCGCTCGACACCGGGTTGTGTCAGACCACCGTTCGCACATTCAACGAGCGCGCCTCCGACCTCGAGAACACCGTCGTGCTGTGCGTTTCGGCCGACTTGCCGCCCGCCGCTGCTCGTTTCTGCGGCGCCGAGGGCATCGAGAACGTGATTACGGGCTCGACCTTCAAGAACCCCGGGGTCCTCGAGGCGCTTGGCGTGAAGATGCTCGACGGCAAGCTCCAGGGCCTCGCCGCTCGTTCCGTGGTGGTGCTTGACACCGACGGCACCGTGCTGCACAGCGAACTCGTCCCAGAGGTTGCCTCCGAGCCCGACTACGACGCTGCGATCGCCGCCCTCGGCTGATCCGCAATCACAACCAGATCATCGTCAGGCCCGGGCAAGCCACGCTGCGGCCCCGCTGAGCAGATAGTCGATGCCGTCTTGGGCATCGCCGTCGGCCGTGCCTTCCTGGTCGCCCATCGCGCCGGCTGCGTAGCGCACTCGTACCCCTTCGCTGATGGCAGCGAGACGCCAATGCTGGAACGCGACATACCACGGCAGCTCCGAGAGGTCGCGGTCGCTGCGCTCGGTGTACCGGGCGATCATGTCTTCGGCGGAGCCGAAGCCAGGAGCCCGGGTGGGCACGTCACCCAAACGGCCGCGGGCGTCGGGATCGTCGCCCCACCACATCACCATGCCCCCGAGGTCGGCGAGCACATCGCCCAAGGTGCAGAGCTCCCAGTCGAGCACTGCGGCGATCGTGCCGTCGTGGCCGGCCATACAGTTGTCGAGGCGATAGTCACCGTGCACGATGCCGGCACCCTGTTGATCGGGGATGCTGCCCGAGAGACGGGCGTGCAGGTTGTGGAACAGGGGTAGATCGCGATCGGATCCCTCGTCGATCTGGCGCTTCCAGCGGCGAAGCTGGCGGGCGCAGTAGTCCTCCGTCTTGCCGAGATCGCCGAGTCCGACGGAGGTCGGGTCAAGGGCGTGAAGGTCGACGAGCGTGTCGACGAGTGACTCGGCGAGTCGGGCCCGGAGCTCCTCGGGGTAGGCGTGGCCGTCCTGATGATCGAACACGATCCGGCCATCGACGAAACCCATTACGTAGAAGTCGACCCCGTTGACATCGGCGTCCTGGCACAGGCCGATGGCGGGCGGCACCGGCACACCGGTGCCCTCGAGCGCAGCGATGATCCGGTGTTCGCGGGACATGTCGTGCGCTGACGCGAGAACGTGACCGGTCGGTGGCCGCCGCAGGACCCAGGCGCCGCCGGCGGTATCGGTCACCCGGAAGGTCAGGTTCGATGCTCCGCCGGTGATCAGTTCGAAGTCGAGGGGCCCGGCGAGTTCGGGGATGCGATCGGCTATCCAGGCGGTGACGTTGGCGGCGCTGATGCCGGCGGGTTCGGAACTCACGGGTTCGTCTGCTCCGAGGTGATGGGGGAGAGGGCTTCGAGAAGACGCCAGTCGGGCTCGCCGCGAGTCTCCGGGTCGATGGGTTGGATACAGACGTGGCTGGCCCCTGCGTCGAAGTGGGCCTGGATGCGGCCGGCGATCGTGGCTTCGTCGCCCCAGGCCATCACGGCGTCGAGGAACCGAGGCGCCCGGTCGCTGATTTCGTCCTCGGTAAAACCGAGCCGCTTCCAGTTGTTGCGATAGTTCGGAAGGTCGGCGTACATGCCGAGCTGATCGTTGGTGGTGACGTGGGCGACGTCGGCGTCAGTGGTGAGAACGCACTTCTGCTCGACACACAGCCAGGCATCAGGGCCCATGATCTCGCGAGCCATGGCCGTGTGTTCCGGTGTGGTCCAGTACGGGTGGGCGCCCTTGGTGCGTTCAGCGGCGAGTTCGAGCATCTTGGGTCCAAGGGCAGCGAGCACGACCGGCGCTTCCTCGGCGGGCGGCACTGCCATGTAGAGCGAGGTGTCCATGTCGTCGAGGTAGGTGCGCATCGTGGTGAGGGGCTTCGAGTAGTCGAGCTTGCGGAGACCAGTGACGAGTGGTGCGTGCGAGACGCCCATCCCGAGCACGAAGCGGCCTCCAGAGAGTTCGGCGAGCGATGCAGCTCCCTGCTTCATCATCCCGGGATGGCGCATGTGGATGTTGGCGATGCCGGTGGCGACGACGAGATCGGTCGTCGATTCCAGAAGAAGGGCGGCGTTGACGAACGGGTCTCGGCCGACGGTGTCGGGGATCCAGAGCGCGGCGTAGCCGAGGGATTCGATGCGGGCGGCGAGCTCTCGCGAGCGGCCGTGATCGAGGAGGTCAGTGAAGAACCAGACACCGGTGGTGCCGAGCTTTTGGTCGAGACTCATGACGGCAACATTCGCAGTTGGTGTGGATGCGCGCCAACCGCTCAGCGACCAGGTGCCCGAATGGCAGTGACCGGTGACGCCTGCGATCCTGTCACCATGACGCGTCAGCTCGACATGGTGATTGTTGGGGCCGGGTTCGCCGGGCTGTACATGCTGCACGAGGCTCGAAGTGTGGGGCTCAAGGCCGAGGTGATCGAAGCAGGCGACGGGGTCGGTGGCACCTGGTACTGGAACCGCTACCCGGGAGCTCGGTGCGACACGCCCAGCATGGAATACAGCTATGGCTGGCATGAGGCGTTGCAGCAGGAGTGGGTGTGGTCGGAGAAGTATGCGACTCAGCCCGAGATTCTGGCGTACCTCGATCATGTCGCCGACCATTTCGATCTTCGCCGCGACATCACGTTCGGGACGCGGGTCGAGGCGTGTTCGTTCGACGAGGCCGCCGAACGTTGGATGGTTCGGTCGTCGGACGGCGCAGAGCGGATCGCCCGCTTTGTCGTCATGGCGACCGGTTGCCTGTCGTCGGCGAACCTACCGGCCATCATGGGCGGTGACGATTTCGTTGGTCGGACGTTCCACACGGGCCGATGGCCGCACGAGGGAGTCGACTTCACCGGTCGCCGCGTGGCGGTGATCGGAACGGGAAGTTCCGGTGTGCAGTCGATCCCTTTGATCGCCGAGCAGGCTGATCAGGTCATCGTGTTCCAGCGCACGCCGTCGTACGCCGTGCCGGCTCACAACGAGCCGCTCGATCCGGAGCAGGTTGCGGCCATCAAGGCTGACTACGTCGAGTGGCGCAAGACGGCGCGTGACACCAGCACCGGGTTCGGTGGCCATGTTGCGCGGCTGGACCGCAGCGCAATGGACGTGTCGGAGGAGGAGCGCCGGGCCACCTACGACGCTCGGTGGGAGGTCGGCGGCCTGTTCTTTCTCGGCTCGTTCAACGACCTGCTGCTGAACCCCGAATCCAACGCAACGGCAGCCTCATATGTCCGCGAGCGCATCGCCGAGATCGTTGACGATCCGGAGACAGCAGCGATGCTGAGCCCCGACACGACCATCGGCTGCAAGCGCTTAGTGGTCGATGCCAACTACTTCCGCACCTTTAACCGGTCGAACGTCTCGTTGGTCGACGTGTCGGCGACACCCATCGAGCAGATCACGGAGACGGCGGTGGTCGTCGACGGGCTGCACCACGATGTCGACGACATCGTATTCGCCACCGGTTTCGATGCGATGACCGGCTCGCTCGACCGGATCGACATCACGGGTCGGAATGGCCGGAGCCTGCGCGACGCATGGTCGGCCGGCCCGACGACCCTTCTCGGGCTTCAGGTGGCGGGTTTCCCGAACCTGTTCACCGTCACCGGCCCCGGCAGCCCGTCGGTTCTTACCAACATGGTCGTTTCGATCGAGCAGCACGTCGAGTACATCCGTGATGTGATCTCGTCGCTCGACGCCGAGGGACTGGCGACGATCGAGGCCACCGAGGAGGCGCAAGCCGAGTGGGTTGCATGGGTGAACACCGTCGCTCATCTGACCCTCTTCCGCGGGTGCAGCAGCCGGTACCTCGCCAAAGTCGACCTGGGAAACCCGCAGG
>PBTQ01000020.1 GCA_002729125.1 Acidimicrobiaceae bacterium
ACCGGATTGTTCTTGGTGCGGCGGCTGAGGATCTGCATGACCCGCTCGGTCTCACGGCTGCGGCCGATGACCGGGTCGAGGCTCTTTTCACGCGCTGCCTGGGTGAGGTTGCGGCCGAACTGGTCGAGTACGAGCGAGCCGGATTGGCTATCGCCGCCGGAACCACCGGCAGTAGCGCCGGCCTTTTCGCCAGAAGCACCGCTGCTCTCGCCATCCGAGCCTGAGCCCGAGTAACCCGACAGCAGCTGGATAACCTGCTGACGCACCCGGCTGAGATCGGCACCTAGCTTGACAAGAACCTGAGCGGCAACGCCCTCGCCCTCGCGAATCAACCCGAGCAGGATGTGCTCCGTGCCGATGTAGTTGTGGCCGAGCTGCAGCGCCTCGCGCAGGCTGAGCTCGAGGACCTTCTTGGCACGAGGGGTGAAGGGAATGTGGCCGCTGGGCGACGAGCCGCCCTGACCGATGATCTCCTCGACCTGACTGCGCACCGCTTCGAGGCTGATACCGAGCGACTCCAGAGCCTTGGCGGCGACGCCCTCACCCTCGTGAATGAGGCCGAGCAGGATGTGCTCCGTACCGATGTAGTTGTGGTTAAGCAGGCGCGCTTCTTCCTGCGCCAGCACGACCACTCGCCGAGCCCTGTCGGTAAACCGCTCGAACATCGGGATCTCCCTCCCAGGTTGGAGAACTTCGGGGGACACGGGACACAGCCCGCTCATCAAGTGTACCGGGGGGCCTCAGGCTCTCGCCCTCGGTTCCGGTGCGGTACCCAAGGTCAGGAACGCGGTGTTCCGTCAGCAGGCACAGCTATCAAGGTAGGGAACTTCTTCCCGTTGTGACGAACCGAACCACCGATTGTCACAACGGATGTTGCTCGACCCGGTTCAGGGGTCCTGTAGGTGGCCGCCTTGGCCGATCGATCCGCACAGGGCGTAGCGTAATCGGCATGGCACATCCCCTCGCCATCCTCCCCCCGATGGTCGACGACCTCGCCCGCACTGAGGACGAGCTCCTGCGCGTCGTCCAGGCGGAGGGCGATTTCCTCACTGAAATCGCCAGCCATCTGATCAAGGCGGGCGGCAAGCGTGTGCGTCCCGGCTTTGCGATGGCGTCCGCCGCCGTCCTCGATCCCGCTGGATCGCCGGCCGCGATCGATGTGATCCGTGGTGGCTGTGCCGTAGAACTCGTGCACATCGGATCGCTGTACCACGACGACGTCATGGACGACGCCACCACCCGGCGTAGCGTCAAGAGCGTCAATGCCGAGTGGGGCAACCTGCGGGCCATCCTGGCGGGCGACTACCTGCTGGGCCGAGCCTCGGAACTGGCATCCGACCTCGGCACCGAAGTTGCCGGCCTGCTCGCCACCACGATCACCCAACTCTGCGAGGGCCAAATCCTTGAGCTGGAGTCGGCCTACAACCCGTCCCGCACCGTCGAACGCTACGAGCGCTCGATCACCGGCAAGACGGCATCGCTGCTCGCCACGGCCTGCCGCATCGGTGCCATCGTCGGCGAGTTGCCTCGCCCGGTCGTCGAATCGCTCACCGAGTTCGGCCTCGCCTACGGCATGGCCTACCAGGTCGTCGACGACATCCTCGACATCGTCGCCACCGACGAAGAACTCGGGAAGCCTGCCGGCAACGATCTCCTCGAGGGCATCTACACGCTTCCTGTGATCCACGCCCTCGCCGAGGACCACATCGCCACCGAACTCCAACCGCTTCTGACCAGCAGCATCACCGCCGACGAACGCGATCAGGCCCGGGATCTCATCTGGTCGAGCAACGGCGTCCGTACCGCCCTCGATGTCGCGCAAGGCTGGGCCGACAAAGCCGCCGGAACCCTCACAGACCTGCCCAACACGCCCGGCGCGCAAGCCCTCCGCGCGGCGAGTGCCGACCTGATCGAACGGGCGAACGCACCGCTGAGCTGAGCCGCCGGCCTTCCCCAGCCGGCGCCACAGCGTTATTCTACGTCGTCGTCCTCGGACAGTTCGCCGTCGACGGTGGCGCTCTCGCTACGGACCGGTTCGGGCTTGAGGGTCGGGAACAGCACCACATCGCGAATCGTGGTGGTGCCCGTAAGCAACATGATGAGCCGGTCGACACCGATACCGAGCCCGGCGGTGCCAGGCAGGCCGTAGTCGAGCGCCCGGAGATAATCCTCATCGACCACCATCGCCTCGTCGTCGCCGGCAGCGCCCTCCGCCTCTTGGGCCTCGAACCGCTCGCGCTGGATCACCGGGTCGGTCAGCTCGGAGAAGCCGTTACAGAGCTCTCGTCCGGCGACGATCGCCTCAAAGCGCTCGGTGTAGCCCGGCCGTTCCCGATGCTCGCGGGACAACGGGGAGACCTCGACCGGGTAGTCGGTGACGAAGACCGGGCCCCACAACTTGGCCTCGCAGGTCTTCTCATAGATCTCGAGGATGAGTTTTCCGGGGCCGTAGTGGTCCTTCACCTCGACGTCGAACCGCTCGCACAGCGCTCGCACCTCGTCTATCGGCGTTGCGAGACTGATCTCCACACCCGCGTGCTCTGCGATGAGTTCTTCCATCGTGGCGCGGCGCCACGGAGTGGAAAGATCGACGTCGCGGCCGTCGTACTCGACGGTGGTAGTGCCCAAGACCTGCTCGGCGACACCCGCAACGAGATTCTCGGTGAGTTCCATCATGTCGGCATGGTCGGCGTAGGCCCAGTAGAGCTCCAACATCGTGAACTCGGGGTTGTGCCGAGTCGACATGCCCTCGTTGCGGAACACGCGGCCGATCTCGAACACCTTCTCCATGCCGCCAACGACCAGCCGCTTCAGGTAAAGCTCCGGCGCGATGCGCAGGTAGAGATCCTCACCCAGCGCGTTGTGGTGGGTGACGAACGGACGAGCGAGCGCACCGCCGGGAATCGGATGCAACATCGGTGTCTCGACCTCGATGAATCCCTGACCGCCCAGGATGGATCGCATCGACGCAACGATCTGACTGCGCTTGGCGAACGCATCGCGGGCCTCTTCGGTGACCCACATGTCGACATAGCGCTGGCGATAGCGCGTGTCGGGATCAGAGATGCCGTGCCACTTGTCGGGAAAGGGCCGCTGGGCCGAGGCGAGCACATCCCAGCCGTCGACCCGGACGCTGAGTTCGCCGCGACGGGTCATCATCACCACACCGGTAACGGCGATCCAGTCACCGATCGAAAGGCCGGTGAAGTCCTCGAAGTCGGGGGTGGACTTCGCCATGGCGAACAGCTGGATGCGACCGGTGGCGTCCTGGAGCGAACCGAAGGCCAGCTTGCCCTGATCGCGGCGCAGCATGAGTCGCCCGGCGATCGTCACGACGACCTCCGTCTCGGCGCCGGCCTCAAGGGCGCTGTGGGCCTCAACGATCTCGGCGGTGTTGTGGGTGACGTCGTAGCGATACGGGAAGTCGGTCATGAGTTGTTCCGGTCGTGCACGATCCGGAGACCGTGGAGGGTGAGGAAGGGCTCAACGTGTTCGATCGTCTCCGACACCGGCGCGATCAGGTGGGCAAGTCCGCCAGTGGCCACGACGTTGATCTCACCGAGAGCATCACCGAAGCGACGAACCATGCCATCGATCATCGCCGCGAAGCCGTAGACCGTGCCGCTCTGGATCGACTCGACCGTCGACTTGCCGACGACGCTTCGGGGCTCGACGAGCTCGATCGCCCGCAGCTGGGCGGCGCGGCCGAAGAGGGCATCGAGACTGATCTCGATGCCTGGCGCGATCGCGCCACCGAGGAACTCGCCGTTCTCGGAGATCACGTCGAAGTTGTTACCGGTGCCGAAGTCGACGACCACCGTCGGGCCGCCGTAGAGGTCGTAGGCCGCGATCGCGTTGGCGATGCGGTCGGCGCCGACCTCTTTGGGATTGTCATACAGGATCGGCATGCCGGTCTTCACGCCGGGTTCGATCACGATGGGCTCGTTCGACAGGTACCGATTGATCATCTGGCGCAGGTTGGCGAGGATCCGCGGCACACCGGAGCAGATCGCCGTACCGGTGATCTCGGTATCGAAGTCGACGTCGGTCGTGTCGAGCATCGACCGGACCATCACCGAGTACTCATCACTCGTGCGTTCGTGCACGGTCGAGATGCGCCAGTGGTCGATGAGGCCGACCGCTGCCCCTTCACCGGTCTCGGCGTCAGGGTCGTAAAGGCCCAGCACGGTCTGGGTGTTGCCGACGTCGATCGTGAGAAGCACGCCCGACAAGCTACCGGACGCCAGATCAGGCCGATGGTCTGGCAACGAAGACCGGGATGACACGACCGTGACCAGTCGCGGCTTCTTGGTAGGCGGTGTAATCGGGGTAAACCGCCTCGCCGCGGGCGTACCAGGTGTCGCGCTCCTCGCCCTCGAGCTCGCGGATCGTGTAGTCCTTCGGCTCAGGGCCGTCCTGGATCGTCACGTGACCGCAAGCGAGCAGGTTGTAGTACCAGCCTGGATGGGTCGGATTGCCGCCCTTGCTCGCGATGACGCCGTACTCGCCCTCGTGCTCGACTCGCATGAGCGGCACCTTGCGGACCTTGCCGCTCTTGTGACCCACAGTGGTCATCACGATGATCGGGATGCCCGTGTCCATCAAGGTGTTGGCCTCGGTGCCACCGGACGCCTCGTAGCCCTCGACCTGGTCGGCCACCCAACCCCACGTGCTCGGCTCGTACTCGCCTTCGATTGGCATTGCTGTCGTCTCGCTTTCACACAGACCGGCGGACGCCGGTGCTCGTTCAGACTCGTTCGATGATGATGGCCGGGGCCATGCCGCCACCAGCGCACATGGTGATCAGGCCAACCTGCTTGTCCTGGCGCTCAAGCTCATCGAGCGCCGTGTTGATCAGGATGGCTCCGGTCGCGCCGATCGGGTGACCCAGGGCCATCGCCCCACCGTTTACGTTGACCTTTCCCCGGTCGAGGTCGAGATCCCGCTGGAACTTCTCCGACACAATGGCGAACGCCTCGTTGATTTCGAAGATGTCGATGTCGTCGACAGTCATGCCAGCCTTCTCCAGCACCTTCCTCGCCGCAGGAACCGGTGCGTTGAGCATGAGGGTCGGGTCGTCACCCATGTTGGCCATCGCCACGATGCGGGCCCGCGCCGTCAGCCCGTGAGCCTTCGTGTAGTCCTCGCTCGCCCAGAGAATGGCAGCCGATCCGTCAACCACGCCCGAACTGTTGCCGGCGTGATGAACATGCTGGATGCCGAGGTCGGGGAACTTCTGGTTGATCAGCTCCCGGAAGGTCTTGGCATCGTCGCTGTGGCGGTAATCGGCCACCATCGGGAACGACGGTGCAAGCGTTGCGAGCGACTCCATCGTGGTGCCCGGCCGCGGAAACTCCTCGCGATCGAGGGCGAGCGTGCCATCGAGGTTGAACACCGGGACGAGGCTCTTGTCGAAGCGTCCCTCCTTGATTGCGGCTTCGGCTCGGTTCTGGGTCTCGACGGCAAGGGCGTCGAGCGTCTCTCGGTCGATACCTTCGAGCGTGGCGATCGCATCGGCGCAAACGCCCTGATGCGACTGCGGGTGGATCTCCTCCAAGTGCGCATTGCCCGCACCCATCGGAAGCATGCCCTTCTTTGGCAGCGACATCATCTCGGTGCCGCCGGACACAACGAGATCCTCGAGCCCGGCCTTCACCGAGGCAGCTGCGATGTTCGCAGACGTGATGCCCGAGCCGCAGAAGCGATCGAGGGTGACGCCACTGGCCTTCATGTCGTAGCCGGCGTCAAGCGCCGACATCCGCCCGATGTCGCCGGACTGTTCCATGACCTGCGAGCTCGTGCCCCACACGACGTCGTCGACGTCGGCGGTGTCGAATCCGTTTCGTTCTTGCAGCGCTTTCAAAACGGCTGAACCGAGGTGCTGGGGGTGGAGGTGGGCAAGCGAACCCTTGCCCTGCTTACCGATCCCCCGGGGGGTGCGGCACGCGTCGATGATGTAGGCCTCAGACATCTTGTCAGGCTGTCACGCCGGCTTGCCGGGCACCATTCCGCCATCGTTGTCGATGAGCCGGGCCTCGCCAAAACAAACGGCGACGAGCAGTCGCACCTCGCCGTGGAGTGGCCCGTCGGCGACCAGCGTCTCGGCCTGCACGGCCGCAACATAGTCGAGCGTGGCGAGTGATGCGGTGGCGACGGTGTCGGCCATCACGCCCTCGACCGCAGCCCGGTCGGTTTCGCCCTTGGAGACCACGGCGAGCCCTGCATCGAGGGCCCGGCGCAGGACCGGGGCCTCGGCTCGCTCGTCGGAGCTGAGATAGATGTTGCGGCTCGACATGGCGAGCCCGTCGGGCTCGCGCATCGTCGGGCACGGCACGACCTCGACCGGCATCGAGAGATCAGCAGCCATCCGGGTGACAACGGCGACCTGCTGCCAGTCCTTTTCCCCGAAGTACGCCCGGCACTCCCCCATGATCGAAAAGAGTTTGGCTACCACGGTGGCGACCCCGGCGAAGTGCTCGGGCCGGGACGCTCCTTCGAGCGGCGCAGCAACCGGCGGGACGTCGACGACGGTGGCCATCGGACCGGGGTACATCTCCTCGGCCGACGGGGCGAAGATCAGGTCGACTCCGGCATCCGTGCAGCAGTCGGTGTCCCGGGCGATGTCGCGGGGATAACTCCCGAGGTCCTCCCCTGCCGCAAACTGCAGCGGGTTGACGAAGATCGAGACGATGGTGATGTCGTTGGCCGCAGCCGACGCCCGCATCAAGGACCGATGGCCGGCGTGGAGGTAGCCCATCGTCGGCACGAAGCCGATCGAGCGGCCCGCAGCACGGTGGGCATCGAGCATCCGTCGAACCTTGGCGATCGAGCCCACAACCACAGGGTCGGTCACGCTTCGCCTTCCATCGCCGCCAACCGGCGTGCCTCAGCAAGCATTGCCTCGTACGCCGCCAACTCGCGCGGGGCGCGACGGCCGATCGCTTCCCTATGGGCGACCAGCGTCGCCTCATCGCCCCGAGCGGCGGGCCCGGTCAGCGCTGCAGCAGGGCCGAGCGTCGCGGCGTTCTCCGCACTACCGAGAGCAAGCGCAAGGAGCGCATCGGCCGGCACGCCCGCCGACGCACCGAGACGTTGGGCGTGCCCGAGAAGGGCGACCAGATGGTTCGATGCGACTGCGGCAGCGGCGTGATAGAGGGCGCGGTCGTCGTCGGCGATTTCGAAGGTGCGGCCCCCGAGTGCAACGGCAAGGTCGGCGACCATCGAATCACCGGTGACAGCAAACCAGCCCCCCATCAATCGCTCGGCACCGATCTCGGCATCCGGCAGCGACATCAACGGGTGCAAGGCGGCCCGACGTACGTGTGGGGCGAGCACGTTGAGCCCGAGCGAGCCAGCGACATGGGCCACGACGGCTCGGCCGGGCCGAATTGCTGCGGCGACGTCATCAACCACGGTGTCAGGCGTGGTGATCAACACGAGGTCGACATCAGCGGCGGCGTCACCGATCGCCACCCCTCGCCCGCGCATGTCGATTGCGTCCCAGTCGACGAGGTCGTCGATCGCCTTCGCGAACGAACGACCGGCCCGACCGGCACCGATCACCCGAACCGTGACGGTCACGGCGCTCACTGCTCCTTCAGCCGCCCGACGTTGCGAACGCCTTCGGCCGTCGCAGCAGCGGCGACGTCGTAGCCGTTGGGCACGAGATCGGGCGCAAGATCAGCCAAGGGCACCAGCACGAAGGCGCGCTCGAACATCCGCGGATGTGGGACGAGGAGTTCCGGCGGATCGTCGACGGTCTCGCCGTCAACCCACAGCACGTCGACGTCGAGGGTGCGCGGGCCCCAACGAATCGTTCGAACCCGCTCGGCTTCACGCTCTCGTTCGCGACACACCTCGAGAAGCTCGTGGGGAGTACAGGCGGTGTCGATTTCGACCACCACGTTGAGGAAGGGGTCCTGCTCCACGCCGCCGACCGGATCGGTCTCATAGGCGTCGGAGACGGCAACGACGTCGGGGATGGCGGCCACGGCAGCTCGCAAGTACTCGACCCGGTCGCCCATGTTCGACCCGAGCCCGAGCAGCGCGCGGCGGGTGGTGGTCATCGGGTGACTGTGAGCCGCATCCCGCTCGAGGCGAGATCCTGGGTGACCGGCGGTCGCAACTTGCGGACTTCGACCACGACCGAATCGATGCGCTCATCTTCGAGGATCACCTCGCCGACACGCTGCGACATCCGCTCGAACAACTGGAACGTCTCTCGCTCGGTGACCGCCTCAATGCGAGCGAGCACTGCGCCGTAATCGATCGTGTGACCGAGCACATCGTCGCGGGTGGCGGCGACGACATCAGCATGGATATCAATGTCGAACTCGTAGGGCTGGCGGCGATCCTGCTCCTCGGGCAGTGCACCACAGATGCACATCAGGCGCAGGCCACGGAGCTGGATGACGGTGCTCATCAGTCGTCGTCGGGCTCGGCGACGCCGCCGTCGTCGATCTCGTCGTCGGCGGTGTGGGCGAACGCATCGACCGGGACCTCCGAGGACGGGTCGCACCGGTCGACCATCGCCACGAGTTCGCGGGCAACCTGACCGAGCTCACGCTCGAATAGCCGCTCTGTGATCGAAATGGCCTGCGGACCGTTAGGGACAAGCCCCATCCACAACAGATACGCAGCGACAAGGCCGGTGATGCGCTCACCGAGCTGCTCCCGGTGCACCACGATCTTGTCGCCGGCAGCGACATGGTCCCGGATGGTGGCCATCGAACGGGTGAGGCTCAACGGGCCAGCCGACGGGCCGCTGAACGGCACGTGGTGGAACGGCATTCCCATCTCTTCGTAATTGTGCAGGTTTTGGTTCGAGCTGCACAACGACACGACAAAGTCGAAGTTGTTCTGCCGGATCCAGATGATCTCTTCTTGGCGTCGACCCTTGCGATGCGCCGAGCCGTAGCCGCCCGGTCGCTCGCACACCGCCACCTTGTCCTTGATCACCCAGGTGAAGTGTCGGGGTTCGATTCCCTGTGCCCACTTGCCTCTCATCGTGCGATCACCCCCACGGCGTGGACGGTAGCCCGCACATCGTGAACTCGGACCATGTCCACCCCTAAAAAACCACCCCACGTGGCCATGGCGAGCGAACCCTCCAGCCGGTCGCCGGTCGGGACGGGTTCGAGGACACCGCCGTGGACGCTGGCGTCGCTCGCGGCGTGCAGATCACCGATGCTGCATTTGCGGCTGACCCCCAGCAGCACCGGGGCGAGCGCCGTGAACCGGTCGAGGTTTGCCACGAGATCGAGATTGTGCTCGAGGGTCTTGCCGAACCCGACACCGGGATCAACCCAGATCTGTTCGACGCCGGCGGCCTGACCCCGGGCGACCGCGTCGACTAGGAACGCGTGAACCTCTTCGACAACGTCGTCGTAGGTCGGACCGTTCTGCATGGTCTCGCTCGGACCGCCAGCATGCATGGCGATCCAGCCAGCACCGTAGGCGGCAGCGACCGACTCGAGCGACGCACTGACGTCGTTGACGATCGTCGCACCCGCGACGATCGCAGCCTCGGCGACCTCGGCCTTGGTGGTGTCGATCGACACGATCGTGTTGGGGCGGGCAGCAATGATGCCCTCGATCACCGGAACGACACGATCGAGTTCGGTTGAGGGGTCGACCGGCATGGCGCCGGGACGGGTCGACTCGCCCCCGACGTCGACGACCGCGGCGCCCTCATCGAGGAGGGAAAGCGCATGGACGACCGCCGTCTCCGTGGTGTCGAATCGGCCACCGTCGCTGAACGAGTCAGGGGTGACGTTGACTATCCCCATCACCCTCGGCATTGCGGATCAGTCCTGACCCAGGAATCGCATCGCCTCGGCGCGGGTGGCGACGTTGGCGCGGAAGATGCCGGTGACCGACGAGGTCACGGTCGAGCTGCCGGCCTTGCGAACACCGCGCATCGACATGCACAGGTGCTCAGCCTCCATCACAACGAGCACACCACGCGGCTGAAGATGCTCCTCAAGCGCATCGGCAACCTGACGAGTCAGGCGCTCCTGCACCTGGGGCCGCTTGGCGTAACCATCGACAAGTCGGGCGACCTTAGAGAGTCCGATCACGTTGCCGCTGCGGTTCGGGATGTAGGCGACGTGAGCCTTCCCGATGAAGGGGATCAGGTGATGCTCACACAGCGAGTACATCGGAATGTCTCGCACCATGACCATCTCGTCATGGTCGGCTTCGAACATGGTGGCGAGGTGCTCAGATGGCTCCTGATGAAGACCGGCGCAGATCTCTGCATACATACGAGCGACCCGGTTGGGGGTGTCGAGCAGTCCGTCGCGGTCGGGATCCTCACCGATCGCAAACAGGATCTCCCTGACAGCGGCGGCGATACGTTTCTGATCGATTTCCGGGGCGTGTACCCCATCGATCAATGGCTTGGCGGGTTTGGTCACCTTGCGAGAGTAGTCACGCGTCACTCCGGTTCGAATACTCGGATGGCGTCAATTTCGCGATAATGCTCCGCCACATCGAGTCCGTAGCCGACGACGAAATCGGGCGGGATGGGGAACCCGGCGTATCGGGCACCGCTGTCCTCGGCCCCTTCCCGGACCAGCAGGGCGCAGATCTCAAGACTCGCAGGCCGACGGTCACCGAGCACGCTGCGCAGATACGCAAGCGTCAGACCGGAGTCGACGATGTCCTCCACCAAGATCACATCTCGGCCCTCAATGTCGGTCTCGAGATCCTTCACGATGCGCACGACACCGCTGGACTTCGTGCTGGTGCCATACGACGACACCGCCATGAAGTCGAGCTCGACGGGCAGATCGATCGCACGGGCGAGATCGCTCATAAACACGAACGCACCCTTGAGGACACCGACCAGCAGGGGGCGGCGCCCCTGGTAATCAGCCGTGATCTCTGCGCCAAGCTCGGCCACTCGGGCGGCGAGGTCGTCGGCGGCAATGATCGTGCGGCCGATCGAACCGGCGGGGACGTCGCTCACTGTGGGGACCGTAGCCGCTGTTCGATCGATCGTGTGCCGGATGCCCGCCAAGACCCCGGCCGGAATCGCCGTGTCACGATCGCGGGGCGGCGACCGGAAAACGACGAAGGTCCAGGCCGAAGCCCGGACCTTCGATCGATATAGCTCAGCGCGTGAGCGTGATCGGCACGCCGATCACATCATGCCCATGCCGCCCATGCCGCCCATCGGATCGCCGCCCATCGGCATGGCCGGGGCTTCCTCGGGCTTGTCGGCGACGAGCGCCTCAGTGGTGAGCAGCAGGCCGGCGATCGACGCTGCGTTTTGCAGGGCCGCACGCGTGACCTTGACCGGGTCGATGACGCCGGCATCGATCAGGTCGACCATCTCACCCGTCGCAGCATCGAACCCAGTCGAGCCCGACTCGGCCTCGACTCGCTGAACGACGACCGCACCTTCATGACCAGCGTTGCTCGCAATGAGCTTGGCAGGCGCCTCAAGTGCAGCGTGGATGATGCGAGCACCGGTGGCCTCGTCGCCCTCAAGCGAGCCGAGGAGATCGGACACGGCCGAACGGCTCCGGAGGAGGGCGGTGCCACCACCGGCGACGATTCCCTCTTCGATGGCCGCACGAGTCGCCGAGAGGGCGTCCTCGATGCGGTGCTTCTTCTCCTTGAGCTCGACCTCAGTGGCCGCGCCCACCTGGACGACAGCGACACCGCCAGCCAGCTTGGCGAGACGCTCCTGAAGCTTTTCGCGATCCCAGTCCGAGTCGGTGTTCTCGATTTCAGCCTTGATCTGCGCCACGCGGCCCTCGACGTCGGCGGTCGAGCCGGCGCCCTCGATGATGGTGGTGTCGTCCTTGGTGACAACGACCTTGCGAGCCGAGCCGAGCAGGCTCATGTCGGCAGAATCGAGCTTCAGGCCGACCTCTTCGGCGATGACCTGACCACCGGTGAGGACGGCCATGTCCTGCAGCATTGCCTTGCGACGCTCTCCAAAGCCCGGGGCCTTGACGGACACGGAGTTGAAGGTGCCACGGATCTTGTTCACCACGAGGGTGGCGAGGGCTTCACCCTCAATGTCCTCGGCGATGATCAGCAGGGGCTTGCCCGACTGCATGACCTTCTCGAGCACGGGCAGGAGATCCTGCACGTTCGAGATCTTGCCCTGGTTCAGCAAGATGTACGGATCGTCGAGCACGGCTTCCTGGCGCTCGGCGTCGGTGACGAAGTACGGAGACAGGTAGCCCTTGTCGAACTGCATGCCCTCGACGAAATCGAGATCCATGCCAAAGGTGTTGGACTCCTCGACGGTGACCACACCGTCCTTGCCAACCTTGTCAATCGCATTGGCGATGGTCTCGCCGATCGAGGTATCGGCCGCCGAGATCGAGGCGACTTGGGCGATCTTGTCCTTGGAGTCGTCGACCTGCACCGACTGACCGGCGAGGTTCTCGACGGCGGCGGCAACGGCCTTCTCCATACCCTTCTTGACACCCATCGGGTTGGCACCCGCCGCGACGTTGCGCAGGCCCTCCCGAACGAGCGCCTGGGCGAGCACGGTGGCGGTGGTGGTGCCGTCGCCAGCAATGTCGTTGGTCTTGGTCGCAACTTCCTTGACCAGCTGGGCACCCATGTTCTCGAACTGATCTTCCAGCTCGACCTCACGGGCGATGGAGACACCGTCGTTCGTGATCGTGGGAGCGCCAAACTTCTTGTCGAGCACCACGTTGCGGCCCTTCGGGCCGAGGGTCACCTTCACGGCGTCGGCGAGCTTGTTGACGCCCGCCTCGAGGCCGCGGCGGGCCTCTTCGTTGAATTTGAGAATCTTGGCCATGGTACGAGGGTCAGCCGATCTTCGCGAGCACGTCGCGAGCGTTGAGAATCAGGTAGTCCTGACCCTCGTTGCTGATCTCGGTGCCGCCGTACTTGCTGTAGACGACGACGTCGCCGACGGCGATGTCCATGGGGATGAGGTCGCCGGACTCGCTGCGACGGCCAGGGCCGACGGCGATGACTTCACCCTGCTGGGGCTTTTCTTGGGCGGTGTCAGGGATGACGAGGCCGCTGGCGGTGGTGGACTCAGCTTCGCTGGAACGGACCACGATGCGGTCCTCGAGGGGCTGCAAACTCATTCGATCCTCCGAGAATCGGGTTGTTTTCGGCAACTACATTGGAAACCCCGAGCACGCTTAGCACTCGAGGATGCCGAGTGCTAACGATACGACGCAGCTCGGGCAGCGACAACCCTGCGAAGGGGCAGATCGAGGCGGAATCAGGAGACGGGAAGCCACAGCGACGGATTCGCCCCGATATCGAGTGGCGAGGGGCCATCGGCCCGGAGACGCCACCATGCCGCAGCCGCCACCATCGCCGCGTTGTCGGTGCACATGGCCCGACTCGGCAGAAACGCCCGGTAGCCGTCCTCCACACAGACATCGAGGGTCTTCTCACGCAGCCGCGAGTTCGCGGCGACACCACCAGCGAGGCACAACCCCTTGGCTCCGACCTCCCGGGCGGCGCGGCGGGCCTTGCTGACGAGCACGTCGGCCACGGCCTCCTGGAACGACGCCGCCACATCGTTGACATCGGCGTCGGGGTGCTTGCGGACATGGTTCACGACCGATGTCTTGAGGCCCGAGAACGAGAAATCCCAGCCGTCGTTGGCCATCGCCCGAGGGAACCGGATTGCGGTCGGGTCGCCGTCGATCGCCAGACGGTCGATCACCGGCCCGCCGGGGTAGCCGAGATCCATGAACCGTGCGACCTTGTCAAATGCCTCTCCGGCTGCGTCGTCAAGGGTCGAACCGAGCACGCGATAGCGAAGGTGATCCTCCATCACGATCAACATCGTGTGCCCGCCGCTCACCAGGAGCACGACCAACGGCATCTCGAGATCGGGCTCTTCGAGAAAAGCGGCATAGAGGTGTGACTCGAGATGGTTCATCGCGATGAACGGCACGTCCCACACGAGCGATATCGCCTTGGCCGCCGACACACCGACGAGCAGGGCACCGACGAGTCCAGGGCCATGAGTGGCCGCGATGGCGTCGATCTCGTGATCGTCGATGCCGGCCTCGACGATCGACTGGGCGATCACCGGCATGATCGACTCGACATGGGCACGGCTGGCGACCTCGGGCACGACGCCGCCATAGCGCTGATGGATCTCGATCTGGCTCGACACGACCGAGGACATGACGTCGGTCCCTCGTCGTACGACGGCGGCAGCCGTCTCGTCACAGCTGGTCTCGATGCCGAGAATGCGGTCGGCGGTCATGAGGGGGCTCCATCAGGGATCGGGATGAGTTGAGCGGCAACCCGGTCAATTCGCTCGGTGATCTCTGGCGAGTCGAGATCGTGGAGCCACATGATGACGGCATCGTCGGTGGGCCGGTCGTAGTAGCGGCTGCGAATTCCGGCAGGCGCAAACCCGAGGCGGCCATACAGCCGCTGGGCGCGCTGCGCCTGGGCGCGCACCTCGAGGGTCGCCGCAGTGGCGCCAGCGGCAATGCCGAGGCGAAGCAACTCGATACAGAGGCGGGTGCCGTGGCCCTTGCCCTCGTGGTCGGGATCGACAGCAACGGTCGTGATATGAAGCTCGTCGAGCACGCGCAGCGTGCCGGCATGAGCGACGATGCGGTCGTTGTCGCGCACGACGAGGTGCGTGCGGTCGTCGGCGGCGACCTCGGTGCGCCATTGGGCAGCCGACCACGGCCGGCTGTAGCACTGAGCGTCGATCGCACCGACGGCGTCGACGTGGCGACCCGCCATGGGCTCGAGGACGAGACTCATGAACTCGCCGTATCCCACTTGGCGACGGCATCAGGTCGCCGCAGGTAGAGCGGCTCGATCTCGTCGGGACGGACGAACTCCTCGCGCATCGCCCGGGCGTGGGCGAGGCTCACGAGAGCCGAAGCGGACGGGAAAGCGAGGACCTCATCGGCGATCTCAACACCACTCACATCCTCAAACAGTTGGCGATGGGCCAGCGCACCATCACCGACGATCAGCACATCGGTGGCCTCGGCCACGATCGCCGATCGGAGCTCCTCGGGTTTACCGACCGCCGGCTCGGTGATGCGCTGCACGCCACCGGGAACGGGCTGGTAGGTCGCGTGGAAAACCTCACCGCGTCGGGCATCGACGGCTGCAGTGATCATCCGGTCCGTGTGGCCGACTGGGAAGGCGAGCAGGTCGAGCGACGTGACCCCGATCACCGGAATCCGCAGGGTGGTAGCTAGCGCCAAAGCAGTGGTGACGCCGACACGCAGACCGGTGAAGAGACCAGGCCCGATGTCGATCGCGATCGCGCCGATGTCGGCGAGTTGCACGCCCGCCTGCTCGGCAACAAACTCGATCTGCGGCGCCAGCGACTCAGCGTGACGACGACCCCGGGAGGAGTGAGCCGACGCGATCGTTCCCTCGTGGCCCCCGATCGCACAGCCGACGCGGGCCGTCGCGGACTCGATACCGAGGATCAGCATGTCGCCCCCCACGGCACGAGGCGCCGGGCGAGCTCGGCCAGCCGGGAGGCCCAGCACTCGCCAACGGCGATGAAATCGATACGGCGCTCGTCATCGTCGTCCGCCAGCAGGATCCGGACCTCGAGACGGTCGGCAGGCAGCGCCGGAAGGATGTTGTTGCCCCACTCGACGAGGGTGACGCCGTCTTCGAGGAGTTCGGGAATGGCAAGATCCTCGGCATCGCCGAACTGCTCGATGCGATAGGCATCGAGATGGTTGACGACGATGTCGCCCTTGTAGCGATTGGCGAGGGTGAAGGTCGGGCTGGTGACGGGCTCGTCGACTCCGACCGCCCGGGCGAAGCCCTGGGTGAAGTGGGTCTTGCCTGCGCCAAGATCACCAACGAGCACCAGAAGGTCGCCATCGACGACCAGGGCGGCAACCTCGGCCGCCACGGCTTGAGTCCCAACGACGTCGGTGGTGGCGCAGGAGATCACCCTTCGAGGCTACCGACCGTGCTTCGGATGGCCGTCTCAACGGCGACGACGGCGAGCATCCGAACCTGATCGACCGGGGCCTCGACCTCGCCCGTCGCCGCCGCAACGAAGCCGTCACCGTCGCTGCGCATGTGCGGCGGAAAGACCGCCCGGGCAAGCCCATCGTGGGCGCCTTGGGCGATGACGAGGCAGTCCCCTGCGTCGAGCACGGCGTTGGTCGCGACCACACCGATCACGGTGTTGGTGCTGAGGTCGGCACCCAGGGCATCGTCGGCGAGGGGCCAGGCCGACACCCCTTCGCGAATTCGGGCCGGATCGCTCCCGTCGTCGATGTCGCCGACCGCATTGACCGCGACAACGGCGGAGACGGCCAGCTCGCCATCGGTCATCGTGCTGATCCCGAGGCCGGCGTCGATCGCGTGATCGGGGCCGCGCCACTTCCCCACCGTTGCGCCGGCACCCGCACCGATCCGTCCGACAGCCGGCTCGGCCGTGGCCGCAGCGAGGGCGAGTCGGCCGTGTTTGGCATTCGGACGCACGGAAGCATCTCCCACGCCAAGGTCATAAAGCGACATGCCGACCACGATCGGGACGACGCCGTGTGGCGTCTCGAAGCCGATGCCAGCCTCGCCGAGTGCGTCGGCCACACCGCTGCCAGCAGCCAGCCCGAAGGCCGAGCCACCCGACAAGACAACCGCATCAAGACGATCGACCCGCCGGACGGGATCGAGCAGCTCGAACTCGCGAGATGCAGGTGAGCCACCCCGAATCTCACCCGATGCGATAGCACCGTTCGGCAGCCGCACGACCGTGCACCCGGTGCGGGCCTCCAGGTCAGTCCAGTGCCCCACGGTGACGCCGCCGACGAGTCGCATGCCAATGACGTTAGGCGGCGCGGCTCATCGTCGGAGGAGTTCGTCGAGTCGACGATCCATCCGCTCGGCGGTCACCGGCCAGGCATAGACCGCCATCGCCTCGGCGAGCCCACCCGGCGCAGAAGCCCCCGCCGCACTATGGGCAACGACCTCGGCAAGCCGCTTCCCGAGTTCACCCTCTGCGTAGAGACAGTCGTCGTGATGCGACATCGGGATGATCTCCGGATAGGCGAGGGCGCCGGGTAGCACCGGCCAGGCCCCGGCCGCGATCGCCTCCACCACGGCGATGCCGAAGTTCTCGCCTTTGGCCGCCGACACGACGACATCGGCCCGATCGAGGAGCGCCTCGTAGTCAGGTCGTTCGAGGAGCCCACGCGCCACCACTCGATCCCCGAGTCCGTCGAGCAGCGGATCGATGACGGCAGCTTCGCCGCCCTCGTGATCACCGACAACGGCAAGGTCGAGATCGATCCCGCGATCGAGGAGTCGCCGTACAGTTCGGATGACCGCACCCACATCCTTGTCGTGGTGCCATCGCTGATTCGACACCACGAGCGGACGTGGCGCGCCCGTCGGCCGAGATCGCAGCTCGCGGATGTCGACACCGGGGTGCTCGATGCGCAGCTTGGCGTCGAGCGCCGCCCGTTCGGGCTCATGGCCGTGGTCGGGTACCGAGGCGAGGAGTCGGTCAAGACCGGCAAGGAGTTCGTCTCGTTGGAAGTCGCTGTTGCACCAGATCTCGTCAGCGACGACCAGACTGCGCCACTGCGTCCATGCAAGCCCGGTATCGAGGGACTCGCCGGGCTGACGGGGATAGGTCAGCTGGTTCTCGTGAAGGTACTGCACCCAAGTCGCTCCGGGCAGATCGACCATGCCGCGGAACGCAGCGAGGTCAAGCATGTTGGACGCCACGACCACATCGACGGACGGACGGGTGGTCTCGGCGAGGCGCCGAGTCAACGACACCGAGCTGCCGCGCATCCGCCAGCGCCAATGTCGGCCCTCATGGCCAAGGATCTCGATGTCGTGGTGGGAGTGCGACGCCCACCCCTCGGCCCACGCACGATGGGATCTGCCGAGGAACGGCTCGACCAGCAGGACCCTCGCCATCAGCCGTCAGTGAACAGCGGGGCAAGCCGGTCGGGCAGATCCGTGGCAACGAGGCGAGGAGCACCGGTCATCGTGGGCGACCCGCCGATGATGCGGATGGCGCGGTGCCACTTGTGCACCGTGGTATCCGGTACGGGCAGCCAGTCAGCCACGTCGGGCCCTTCGACGAGGTCGATCGTGGCGTCGCCCGTGTCGAGGCCGATGTCGAAGACCACCACCTCGCCGGACAGTCCCCGGCCTGGTTTGAGAGGGAGACCGGGCTTCAGAGCCGCAAAGGTGACCGTGCGATCAGCGGCGACTGGCGAACCTAGACATGCCCCAGTGAGACCATCGACCCCGGACGGGATGTCAACGGCGAGGACGGGGACACCCTCGGGAACGACCGGGAAGTCGTAGGGCCGACTGAGGCCCGTGCCGTGCGCAGCATCGATGACGAGATCGACCTCGAGGGGCAGCGTGGCAGTGTTGGAATCGAGCACCACGCACCGCACGCCGTGACGTCGGAGCCGGGTGGCGGCGGCGCGGCCGTCGGCACCGTTGTTGCCCTTGCCTGCGATGACCGCCACACGCCGTCCATACGTCCCGCCAAGAAGGTCGACGGCGGCGCAAGCCACAGCTGCACCGGCACGTTCGACGAGCGCCGCGACCGGCACGGGCGCTGCGGCATTGATCGCCGCCATCTCGGCCGGGGTGACGATCGGGGTCACTCGGGCAGCGCCGCCACGACCGCCTGCGCGAGCGTGTCGGTGTGGGTGAGACTGATCTCGAACCGCCCGGCGCCCATGCTCCGGGCGAAGGCGGCCGCTTCGCCGTGCAGCACGAGTTCGGGATGGCCGTCGTCATGGCGAACGACCTCGACCTCGCTGAAGCGCACGGCGCCGAGGCCGGACTTCAGCGACTTGAGGAACGCCTCCTTCGCTGCGAACCGGGCGGCAAGGGGGCGGGCAGGATCACCACTCGTGTCGGCGTAGGAGAGTTCTGCGTCGCAGAACAGACGCGTCCGGATCCCCGGGGTGCGGGTGAGCACCTCCCGGAAACGGTCGATGTCGACGAGGTCGGTTCCGATCCCGATCACCCTGCGATCCTACAGGGCCGTCGGCAGGCGATCGGCGGGCCGAGCGTCAGCCCACCCGCCAGCGGTCAGCAAGCTCGTTAATCGGCAAGGTGAGCAGGTCGGCGACCGACTGCTGACCGAGAAGGTCTTCTCGGAAGGTCGGCTCGGTCTCCATCACGGCGTCACGCATCGCTGAGTAGCGGTGGCGGTAGCCCTGCAGCACACCGCGGGCAGCGCCGGGCGACAACTCGTCGGCAAGTTTCACCTGGAGCAGTGTCAGTCCGGTGGTGATGTTGTCCTTCACTTCAGGAACGATCACCACGGTTCGGTCGTCGGAGCGGCCTCGGGCGACGAACACCCGACGCTCGAGCGCCACCTGATGCTTGGTGCCCTTCAGGGTCGGGTTGCGGTCGGTGCGAGAAGCGATGTTGCGGCTGATGCCGCCTCGGTCGACGACCACGGCCGTAGCGTCGCCATCGACGTCAGCGTCCATACCCTCGATGCCATAGCGGGTGTGACCGAGCACTTCGTCGATCGCTGGGTCGAGGTCCGCGAGGGTGCGCAGCGAGGCGTAGGAAAGGCGATCGCGGGGAGCGCCCGCATCGAGTACGGCCCGGCTGAGCGCTACGTCGAGAAGTGTCTCGTCGGAACGAGAGATGCCGACCGTCACGGTCTTGGCCTGGTGCTTGATGGCGTCGATCGGGCGGGTGAGTTCTTCAATGCCGAGGGTGAGAGCGGCGGCGAGATCATCGAGCACGACGGCAGGCGTACCGACCTTGCCGTATTCGATCTGGTACGCCTCGAGGGGCGAGGAACCGAGCGCGAACCGCAGAAGCGACGCGACCTTGCTCGCCGTCGACGCCTCCAGGTGGCCATTGAGCTCACCCGTGCGTAGCAGGTCAAAGAACGAGGCCGCCGTTCGTTCGAGCGTGGACTCGACCGACACGAGTGCCTCTTCACCACTCATGTGGGGATGTGCGGCAGCCTGCTCAATCGCGCTGCGGGCCTCGCGCATCGGACGAGCCTGCGCATCGATGGCCAGCGCGGCCTCATAGCCAAAGAGGTGCCCGGCCATCGTTGAGAGGATGAAGCCCAGACGAGGGTCGACCGCCGGCACCGGGAGCACCGCGAGCGCGCTCGAGAACCGCGACTGATCCTCGTCGGCCACGACGATTGGCGACGCCTTGTGCGCCCGAAAAATCGCAACTTCCTTGGCGACGTCGTCGGCAGTCGAGCCGGACAGGCCGGCGGCACACACGAAAATTAGCGGCTCAGACGACAGGTCGATGTGCTTTTTGTCCTCGGTGCTGTCGGCAGCGATCGACTTGTAACAGAGCTCGCTCAGCTTGACCCGGACCTCCTGCGCTGCGATCCGGTTGGGCCCGTTGCCGACCATCGCCCAGTAGCGCCGGTTCGGCGCGAACTGGCGGGCGGCCTCGCCGATGATGTCACGACGACCGAGCACGGTCTCCATCGCAGCCGGTAGTTCGGTGATGCCCTTCAGTAGCGCGGCGCGGTCGTCGACCATCTCGTCACCGAGCAGCTCGTCGGTGATCGCGATCGACAGCAAGAGACCCGCTGCGATCTGGGAGTAGAACGCCTTCGTCGAAGCGACCGACATCTCGACATCGCGACCGTCGGAGGTGTACAGCACACCGTCGGCGCGATCGGTGAGGTCGCTTCCCCGCCGATTGACGATCGCGATCACCTTGGCGCCTCGGTTGCGAACGATGTCGACCGTGCGGTTGGTGTCAGTGGTCGTGCCGGACTGACTGACGGCAACGATCAACGTGTCGCTCATATCGGGACGCAGCCGGAAGCCGGACAGCTCGGTGGCGAGGATGGCCTCCACCTCGATCTCACCGTTGGGGGTGAGGGCATCGAGGCCAGCGGCAAGCGCCTGCCCAGCAACTGCTGCGGTGCCCTGCCCGATTGCGAGCACCCGCGTGACGGTGCCGTTGCGAACCAGTTCACGGATTTCGTCGGGGATCACCGAAGGCCCAAGCGAGACTCGCAAGCCGGCGTCGATCTCGACGATCTTGCCGCGGAGCGTCTTGCGGAAGGAGGCTGGCGACTCGCCGATCTCCTTCATCAGATAGTGCGGATGATCGCCTCGGTCGATATCGCGAGTGGTGATCTGGGCCACGGCAACATCGTCGGCCGCAACAGCCAGATCGGTGCCGTCGTAGGCCTTGCGCAACATCCCCTCGACCGTGCCTGCACGATCACCATCAAGCTCGACGATCTGACCGCGGCTGGCGTTGGGGTTCTCTAGGTTGCCGGGTGTCTCGCCGTCCATACGGACATAGTGAGCCGTCTCTTCAACGACGCCATAGGGCTCAGAAGCCACGATGTAGGCGTCCTCGGCGAGACCGATGTAGAGCGCCTGACCCGAACCACGAAGGGCCAGCTGAAGCTTGTCCGGTGCGGCCGCCGTGCACGCACCGATGGCGACGGAACCTTCGAACGTCGCGACCGTTCGTCTGAACGCCTCAGCCGACTCGAGTCCCTCACCGAGGCGCTGGCTCGTCAGCGATGGGATGACCTTGGCATCGGTGGTGATAAACGGCGCGATCGTCAAACTCTCCTCAGCGATCAGGTCTGCGAAGTTGTCGACGTCGCCGTTGAGCGCGCCGACGACGTAGGGGCCGGCGGCGTCGAGCAGTTCGCTGTTGAGCGGGTGGGCGTTGGGCTCGGAGATTAGGCCGATCGACGCCCAACGGGTGTGACCGAGCACCAGCGTGCGAGCGGTCTCGTTGGCGAGCGCAGCGTGCAGCAACGAGTCGTCGGCGAACGCTTGGCGGATCACCGCCGTGTTGTCGCCGAGCTCACCAATCTCGGCGGCGGTCTTCTGCACGACGCTCAGGACTCCGCCGACAACACGAACGGAACCGGTGCCGAAGTTGGGGTCGCCCGAACGACGGGCGATCTCGGCGGCGATCACCGGATCGGCGAGGTCGAGTGCGTGGTCGTGAACGAGGACGTGCAG
>PBTQ01000021.1 GCA_002729125.1 Acidimicrobiaceae bacterium
CGGCCCGACATCTCCGCATGGCGTACGGCAGCTACCTCGCTGAGTACCAGGCCGGCCTGCGTGCGTTCCTCCGGCGCCACACGATGTCCGACGCGTCGGTTCCTCGGGTCGAGGGGCCTGGCCCTACGATGACCCCGTGAGCGATCGCTTCTACTTCCGTCAGCTGCTGTCCGGGCGAGATTTCGCCCAAAACGACCCAGTCGCCTGTCAAATGGTCAACTTCGTCTACGCGATCGGCGATCGCCAGACCGGCGACGCCGTCCTGGTTGATCCCGCCTACGACGTCAACGGCCTGGTCGATGCGATCGAAGCCGACGGCATGCGCTGCTCTGGTGTGCTCGCCACGCACTACCACCCCGACCATGTGGGCGGTTCCATGATGGGCTTCGAGCTCGAGGGCATCACCGCCTTGCTCGACCGCATCGATGTGCCGATCCATGTTCAGGCCGATGAGGCCGAGTACGTCCGAAAGGTCACCGGTGTCACCGACGAATCGCTCGTCCAGCACCAGAGCGGCGACATCGTCCGAACCGGCGATGTCGAGATCGAGCTGATCCACACGCCGGGCCATACGCCCGGGAGTCAGTGCTTCCTCGTCGACGGCCGTCTTGTGGCCGGCGACACCTTGTTCTTGGATGGTTGCGGCCGCACCGACCTTCCCGGCTCTGATCCTGAGCAGATGTACGAGTCGCTCACGACCCGTCTCGGTCGAGTCGATGACGATGTGATCTTGTGCCCGGGTCACGCCTACTCGCCCGAGCCCACTGCCACCATGGGCGCAACCCGGGAGCGCAACATCGTGTTCCGTCCCGACACGAAAGAGCAGTGGATGATGCTCTTCGGGCGATAGCCGAAACACCGAGCAACGTGTCGGTCAGGCCGGCCGACTCATGTCGATGTGATCTCATTCAGCGCCGTGTCGAGAAGCTGATGCAACGCCGCCGAGCTCCAGTTCGGTCGAACCCCAGGGGAGCGGCCGACCCACTCGACGATGACGGCGTCGTCGAGGTCGTGAACCTCTCGGAGTCCGTGAAGGATGGTGGCGAGATACGACGCGCTCGGTGGCGCAGGGGGACGGCGTTCCGGTGGCGTTGGCGCCGTGAAGGTGAGGGTCGGGTGGCCGTCGACCGGGTCGAGCGCGACGATCGCGCCGTAGGCGCCGTCGATCACCGTCTGCCGGTGACCGGGGGCGAGGTCGAGGATGTTGTCGGGAAACTCGAGACCACCGGGCTGGATCCGGTTTTCCTGAGCGTGGACATCGGCGAACTGCTCGAGGGTGATGAGGTAGCGGCGCCCGAGCGCTCCGGTCGGAGCGGCGCGATGCTCGAGGAAGGCGGGCGCGCCGTTCCACCGAGCGGAGTGGCCAGTGAAGCAGACGTTCGTGCCGAACACGGCGGGGCCGTCGGCGATCGGCGGTGCCTCGTTGCGGGCACCGTCGTGGTGGTGGTCAGCACCTTCGGCTCGGCCGCCGGTGAGGTACACGAGGAAACGATCGCGAGAGCAATTTGAGCCGTAGCAGGCGTACCAAAGCAGCGTTACAGGATCGGGGGACATCGGAGCCGAGGGTAGCGGCCCGTCGAAGTCGGCTCAGAGGTTCGTGAATCCGCTGAGGATCTGTCTGCGTTGTGCGCGAGGAGGGACTTGAACCCTCACACCCTTTCGGGCACAGGCACCTGAAGCCTGCGCGTCTGCCAATTCCGCCACTCGCGCGCGGTGCACTCCGGAAAGCGCTCGGGGGAGCGTACCGCAACCCACGCAGATTGCGTCAGGGGTATCCTCACCACCGTGGGCATGCGATCAGTTGAACGACGACTCGAACGGTTGGTCGACGGCGCCGTCGGACGGTTCTTCCGCGGCGGCGTGCGACCAGTGGAAATTGGGCACCGTCTTCTGCGCGAGATGGCCGATTCCCTCTCTGTCGGCGTGAAGGGGCAGTCCGTTGTTGCCAACCACTTCGAGGTCCAACTCAACGAGACCGATCTGGCCCGCTTCACCGATGTCGAGGAGTCACTCGTCCGTGAACTCTGCGATGCCACTCGTGAAGCCGCTCGAGATGAGGGCTGGACCTTCATGGGTCCCGTGCAGGTCGTCTTGACCGAGGGCGCCAATGTTCGACCTGGCCAGTTGCGCGTTGACGCCCGCATGAGGGAGGCCGATGGTGTCACTGGCGTGTTGCACCTCTCCAACGGGCAGCAGGTTGTGCTCGGGGAGTACCGCCTCACCTTTGGACGTCTCCTTGAGTGCACGGTCACGTTTGACGACACCAATGTCAGTCGCGAACACGCCGAGATCTGCCCGGACGACGATGGTTTCGTGCTAACCGATCTCGGTTCCACCAACGGCACCACCGTCAATGGCATCGCCATCACCACTCGTCTCCTCGACGACGGCGACATCGTCTCGCTGGGCGCGACAACCTCGTTTGAGTTCCGCGCCGGTTGAGCGCCCCCAACCGGCCTCAGCAACGGCAGTAGGATCAAACGACGGTGACGGATCAACTGCTCTTCCTTGTGCGCCTCGGGCTCTTGGCGATCGTCTACCTCACCTTCTTTCGGGTGCTGCGGGCGGTGTGGGTCGAACTACGCACGGAGAACCGGATCGTCGTGACAACATCGGGCGTCGTGCCCGTCACCAAGGGAGCGCCAACTCCAGCCGGCGCGTTGTCATCCGGTGCATTCATCGACGATCACGGCGAGGGCGGCGCCCGACTCGTCGTGCTCACCCCACCCACCGCGGCCGGCCAGGTGTTCGAACTTCAGGCCGAGACCACCATCGGACGGGCGCCCAGCTGCGCTGTCGTGATCGACGACTCTCGTGTTTCCAAGTTCCACGCTCGCCTCTGCCAGCGCGACGGCCGTTGGGTGGTCGAGGATCTTGGCTCCACCAATGGCACGCTGGTGAACGACCACGTCCTCGATCATCCCGAAAACGTCGGCCCTGGTGACCGCATCCAAGTCGGCGAACATGTGATGGAGTTGGCGTGACCGTCTTTGCGTCCGGTGCGGCCACCGATGTAGGCCAGGTCCGAGCTCACAACGAGGACAATTTCGTTGTCGCCGACACCGTGTTCGTCGTCGCCGACGGCATGGGTGGCCACAACGGCGGTGAGGTTGCCTCGCAAATCGCCGTCGACCGCCTCGCCGGCATCGGCCTGGTTAGCTCGATCGATGATCTCGTCCGAGGCGTCCAGGAAGCCAACGCCGACATCCTCGAACGCGCCCGTGAGCAGCCCGAGTTCAGGGGCATGGGAACCACCGTGGTGATGCTCGCCGACATCGAACGGGCGGGGTCCCATCGACTCGGGGTGGCCAATGTCGGCGACAGCCGGCTCTACCGGGTGGCCGACTCCGGCCTGCATCAGCACACCGAGGACCACAGCCTGGTCGAAGCGCTCGTCCGTGATGGTCGTCTGACCCCAGCCGAAGCCGCAGCGCACCCGCAGCGCAACATCGTGACGCGGGCGCTCGGTATCGACGACAAGGTCCTCGTCGATGCCTGGGAGCTGGTTCCTGTTGTCGGCGACCGCTACGCCCTCTGCAGCGACGGACTTTTCGGCGAAATCGACGATGGCGAGATCCACGAGGTTCTGCAGGCCACGTCCTCGCCGCAGGATGCCGCTGATGAACTCGTGCGCCGAGCCCGTGAGGCCGGCGGCCGCGACAACATCACCGTCGTCGTGGTCGATGTCATCGAGGCCGACCCCAGTGAGGAGCGTTCTGACGATCGCGTTGCCGGCATCCACAAGGCGTTGTTCGGCAACGTGCTCGGCGACGCCGGCCCGACCACCCCCGACCCTCGTCGCGACGAGACTCCGAGCGGGTTCGTGCCACCGGCCATGACGTGGCGTGTCGGACTCTTCACCGCTGCGGTGCTCGCCGTCGTGATCGGCGTTCTCGTCGTGGTCTCAGCGATCGGGCGTTCCGGTTATACCGTCGCCGAGGGCGACAACGGCACTGTCGTCATCCTGAAGGGACGCGACGGTGGCTTCCTTTTCTTCGGCCAGACCCTCGAAGTCGAGTCCGACATCGACGTCGACGAACTCCCCCCGGTGGCGATCGCCGCAGTCCGCGACGGCCAGCGGTTCGACGCGCTCGAAACCGCCGAGTTGTACCTCGAGAACCTCCAGGACTCGAACGACTCCTCGGGGTCGTGATCCGCCACCGACCATGACGGCCACCGAATTGCCACCGACCCACTCGGTCTCGCCACTGCTTGCGCTGAGACCGCGACGCGTCGAGGCGGGCCTGTTGGTGATGGTGGGTGTCGCAGTTGGCGTCGCCTACGGGCTTGCCAGTTTCGGCACGACCGAGGCGATTCCCGCAAACCTGGGTCCTTTTCTGATCTGGATGTTCGGCCTCGGTGCGGTCGCCCACCTCGCTAACCGTCACTTTACGTCGGCGGCCGACCCCGTTTTCCTTCCGATCTCGCTCTTGCTCAACGGTCTTGGCTATGTCGTCATCACCCGGCTCGACGGAAGTCTTGCTGCGCTCCAATCGACCTGGACGGCGATCGGCATTGGGTGTTACGTCGCCACGCTTCTTTTCCTGCCACGAGTTCGGATCATCGAGCAGTACCGCTACCTCCTCGGGATTGGCGGACTCCTCTTGTTGATGATCCCACTCGTTCCAGGGCTCGGTACCGAGATCAACGGTGCTCGGATCTGGGCAAGCGTTGGCCCAATCAACTTTCAGCCCGGCGAGTTCGCCAAGCTCACCCTTGCGGCGTTCTTTGCCGGCTACCTCGTCGACTCGAGGGAACTGCTGCGCAGCCGCCTCGAACTTCGTGATCTCGCCCCGATTGGTACCGCGTGGGCTGGTTCGCTCGGTGTGATGGTCTTTCAGCGCGATCTCGGCTCGTCGCTGCTTTTTTTCACCCTGTTCGTCGTTGTGCTGTGGGTCGCCTCGGAACGGTGGGTGGTGCTTGCCGTCGGCGCGGTCCTCTTCTTCGGCGGTGCCTTCGCAGCATGGACGATGTTCGACCACGTGCAGAAGCGCGTCGATATCTGGCTCGATCCGTTCGCGGATCCCAAGGGTGATGGCTTCCAGATTGTCGAGGGTTCGTTTGCGCTCGCCGACGGCGGGCTCACCGGCACCGGCCTCGGTCACGGTGAACCAGGCCGGATCCCGTTCGCGGAAACCGATTTCATCTTCGCCGCGATTGGTGAGGAACTCGGTCTCGCCGGGTCCTCGGCGGTGTTGATGGCGTTCTTGCTCCTGATTGGCTCGGGTCTTCGGGTGGCGCTGCGGATCGATCGAGTCTTCGAGAAACTCTTCGCGCTTGGCCTCACCACCCTCCTGGCTGTGCAGACCTTCGTGATCGTCGGCGGGGTCTTGCGGGTCGTGCCGCTTACCGGCATCACCTTGCCGTTCGTTAGCTACGGTGGTTCGTCGCTCGTCGCCAACTATGTCCTGCTTGCACTGCTCGTCCGCATGTCACACGAGCAGCGGGTCTCGGTTCGCCCGGCGAAGGGCTCACCGTGAACCTCCGGATCCGGCGTCTCGGCGTCGTGCTCGGCGTGCTGTACCTGGTGCTGTTTTTGCAACTCAACCGGGTCCAGTTGTTCGGTGCCGAACGCCTGCAGGACGATGTCAACAACACGCGGGGCCTGATCCGTGAATTCGGTCGAGAGCGAGGCCCGATCGTCACCGCCGATGGTGTGCTTGTTGCCCGATCGGTCGAGTACGGCGGGTCGGTCGACTTCCGTCGGGAGTATCCCGAGGGCGAGCTCTACGCACACATCACGGGCTATCAGTCGCTCAACGTCGAAGCGGTTGGGCTCGAGCGCAGTTACAACGACGAACTCGCCGGCGATCCGATCGACCAGCGCTTTGCTTCGCTTGGTGATCTCTTCGTCGATCGCAACTCCACTGCCACACTCACGCTGTCGATTCGCGACAGTGTCCAGCGGGTTGCGGCGGAGGCACTCGGAGACCGCAGGGGTTCCGTCGTCGCACTCGACCCGCGAACCGGCGAGATCATCGCCCTGTGGACCTTCCCCAGCTTCGACCCGAACCCGCTCGCCGATCCTGACGGCACGGTTGCGAACGCCGCCTTCGATGCGCTTGTCGCCGACCCGGATACGCCGCTGCTCGCCAAGAGTTACCGGGAGATCTACTTTCCAGGTTCAACCTTCAAGCTGGTCACTGCCGCAGCTGGCGTTGAGACGGGCCTGATCGGCGCAAGCACGCCCGTCTTCCCGGTGGCGACGACGTACGAGCCGGTTCCGGCCGGTGCACTGATCCGCAACTTTGCCGGGTCGGCCTGCGGCGGTGACCTCGTCGAACTTTTGCGCGTGTCGTGCAATACGGCGTTCTCCGAGATCGGCGCCGAGTGGGTCGGTCCGGAGCAGATGGTTGACGCCGCCGAGGCGTTCGGTTTCAACGCCGATCTCGGCATCGACCTTCCGGGCGCAGCCGAGTCTCGGTTTCCGGCCGACTACGGCGAACGACTCGCCAATGTCGATCGCTACCGAGCACCCGGCCAGCAACCGGTCGAGGGGGCCGAGACAGTGCTGCCCAACGGTGCAGTGCCGGTACACGAGAACTCGGCCCGGCTTGCTCAGACCTCGATCGGCCAAAACGACGTCGCCGCTACCCCACTACAGATGGCGCTCGTCGCTGCGGCGATCGCCAACGATGGCGTGGTGATGACCCCTCACGTCGTCACCGAACTCTTGGCGTTCGACGGTTCGCTCCTCGACCGCGTCGAAGCTGAACCGCTGCGTGTTGCGATGTCGGCATCGACCGCCGCAATCCTGCGCGACGCCATGCGCGTCGTCGCTGAGGAGGGCACAGCCCGGAATTTGCTCACCGGAGGAGTTGTCGTCGGCGGCAAGACGGGCACCGCCCAGCTCGGAACCACTCCACCCAACAGCCACGCCTGGATCGTCGGCTATGCCGGTCTGCCCGATGAGCAACCATCCCTTGCGTTCGCTGTGATCGTCGAGGCGCAGGAAGGCGCGAGCGAGCAGACCGGTGGTCGTGTGGCAGCCCCAATCGCCCAAGCCGTCATCGAAGCTGCGTTCAATTGACGCTGTGGTGACGTCGCTCCGATTTGGATCGTGCATCGATGCGGTGGCAACGCAGCGGTAGGGTTCGGATCCATGTCTGAGCAAGGGCCTGCCGTCGTCGACGATCGTTACGAGTTGGAGCCGCGTTTTGCCGGCGGTCTTTGGCGCACTGCGGTGCTGTTCGGCGTGCTCGGTTTGGTCCTTGGGTTCTTGTTTGCCTGGCTCCTCTTTTCGCTCGGGGGCGACGACGAAAACACGCCAGTCGATGGTGTTGTCGATGTGCCCAGCGTTGAGGGTCTTGATGTGCAAGAAGCTCGTGATCTTTTGCTTGAAGCTGGGTTGGCTCAGCCTGATGTTGAGTTTGAGACCAACGTCGAGGTGCCGGTGAACCA